>VFLB01000133.1 GCA_009914645.1 Synechococcaceae bacterium Bin_79_3 | reverse complement strand
TGTGAATTTGGGTTCAGCCCGTTTATTTGGCCACAATCACAACCACGACCTAAATAAAAAAGCGGCGGTGGTGCACCTGCTCACTGATGCAGCTGTTAGAGGGGCGGTGTTTGTAAGTGCTCTTTTGGTTCAATTCACCGGTATTCAATGGTTGGATCCATTTACGGGCATCATCGTGGGGTTGGCTGTTGCTTGGACCGGCTGGAGCTTACTGAGACAGTCGGTGGTGGTAGCCCTTGATGGGGTTCCCCCAGGTATAGATATGGAAAAAGTTGAAAGCACCTTGGCTGCGCTGCCGGGGGTAGCGGGGGTTCATCACATTCACGTGTGGGGCACGAGCACCTCTCAAACGGCCCTCACCGCCCATCTTTTGCGAAATCCTCAAGCGGTAAACGATATGGAATTACTGCACAACGCCAAAGCTGCCCTGGCGCAATTGGGGATTGATCATTCAACCCTCCAGCTCGAACCTGGGTAATTGCGGAGTGTTTTCAGCTTGATTGGGCACGCCAAGGGCTAGCCCATCCTTATCAAAAAGACTCCAGCCACTTGGATCAACCTCCAAATGAATTGCTTGGCCAAGTTGCAAAGAGGCAGCTGGTGCAGCTCGGAACTGAACTTTCTCGCCAGTTTCCTGCAAAACAGCCGCAACTAATACTTCATTGCCAAGCGCTTCAATCTGCTCGATTACAGCAGGAAGATTGCGATTGGTGGCAGGGGCTAAGCGCAACTTTTCAGGCCGTAAACCAGCTGTGAGCATTTGGCCTTGGCATGCAAGCAACAAGTGAGCCTCTCTGGGCTCCAGCAACAAGCGGCGCCCCCCCAAGAGCACCTGTTCGGCTGAAACCACTTCCACAGCCAGCAGGTTCATCGGCGGTGAACCAATGAATTGAGCAACAAATAAATTTGCTGGCTGTTGATACAACTCCATAGGTGTGCCGAGCTGTTGCAAACGGCCGCCATTGAGTACGGCAATTCGATGGCCCATGGTCATCGCTTCCACCTGATCGTGAGTTACATAAACTGTGGTAACACCAAGTGAATGCTGCAAATCAACAATTTGACGGCGGGTATCACCCCGCAATTTTGCGTCTAAGTTACTTAGTGGCTCGTCCATTAAAAAAACCGCCGGTTCGCGAGCAATCGCTCTTCCCAAAGCCACCCTTTGCTTTTGGCCCCCAGACAACTCCTTGGGCAAGCGATCCAAAAGGGGCCCAAGATCAAGCATCTCTGCCACTCGCTGCAGCCGTTGTTTGATCAGTTGTTCACGGGGGGAGTGAATCAACGGGGTGGTGCGAGCAAACCAATCGCGCAATTGCTGCCCAAAGCTGCGAAAACCACTGCGCCTTAGCCCAAAGGCGATATTTTCGGCAACTGTTAAATGGGGATAAAGGGCATAACTTTGAAAAACCATCGCCACATCCCGGCGGGATGGAGGCGTGGAAGTTACGTTGCGACCGCCAACAAAAACATCACCACTGCTGGGATTTTCCAAACCAGCCAGAAGCCTCAACAAGGTGCTTTTGCCGCAACCGGAAGGGCCAACCAAAACTAAGAATTCGCCATCGCGGATTTTTAAATCAATTCCACGCAACACTTCAACCGCCTCTCCGCCGCGGCGGGGAGGGTATTGCTTACGTAAATCTCGAAATTCAACCTCAGCCAAATGGGCAGGGCGAGTTGTTCAACTTTAATGGTGGATTGGCTACGGCATTTTGCAGTTCATCGACCAGGCCATGATTGCCGTGAAGGCCGGCCGTGGCGGCGACGGCATTGCCGCTTTCCGCCGTGAAAAATATGTACCCGCCGGCGGACCATCGGGGGGGGACGGTGGCTGGGGTGCTGATGTGGTGATGGTTGCAGATAGCAACCTGCAAACCTTGCTTGATTTCAAATACAAACGCCTATTTGAAGCAACAGATGGCCGCAGGGGCGGACCAAATAAATCAACTGGCGCCAGTGCAAACGATCTGGTGATCAAAGTGCCCTGTGGCACTGAGGTGCGAGAACTGCCCAGCGGCATGTTGCTTGGCGATCTAACAGAGGAAGGGGAAACACTAATAATCGCCAAAGGCGGCAAGGGCGGCCTTGGTAATGCCCATTACCTAAGCAATCGCAATAGAGCACCAGAAAAATTCACAGAAGGAAAAGATGGAGAAGAAAGAGAGCTGCAATTAGAGCTGAAATTACTAGCTGAGGTGGGGCTAGTGGGAATGCCAAATGCGGGCAAAAGTACATTGATTTCGGTGTTATCTAGTGCCCGCCCTAAAATCGCTGATTATCCTTTCACCACTCTGGTGCCAAACCTTGGGGTGGTAAGGCGCCCCAGTGGAGATGGCACCGTATTTGCAGACATCCCCGGCTTAATCGCTGGAGCAGCCCAAGGGGCTGGATTAGGTATGGATTTTTTGCGTCATATTGAACGGACAAAGCTATTAATTCACCTGGTGGATTGCGGTGCAAGCGAACCATTAGCTGATGCGATCACACTATTAAATGAATTGCATGCCTATGGCCATGGCCTCCCGGAGCGGCCCCGCATAACGGTGCTAAGTAAATGCGAATTATTAAATCCAGAGCAGCAATTAGAAACACAAAAAATTCTTGAGGCTGAGCTCAATCAAAAGGTATTACTGATTTCTGCTGCCACTGGTAATGGGCTCACAGGCTTGCTGCAAGCGGTATGGCTGGAATTAGGAATTGAGAATCCTTAAATTGAAAATCCTTAAGTTAAAAAATCCTGCGCGTTAGTTCAATGCCAAGGCCCAGGGCATGAATCGCTCTAATTGCTCTTGGTTGCAAGCGGTGAGAATGGGATAGCTGGTTTCTGCTTCCGCTGCCCCAGCGATTAAAGGGAAAGCGGGGCCCGCCAAAGATTGCAAGGGGCATTGCAATTCCTGCAACATCAACCAAGCCGCTGCGATATCCCACACTTTTGGTGTGGCCTCTAAAGCCGCGATCATGGTGCCTAAACCCACCCCCAAAAGGTTGAGGCTTGCCACACCCAGCATGCGGGTTTTGGCTGGAAAGGGCTTGTTCAAACTGCTTAAAACCTTCAGGGAACGGGTGCAGAGGCTTGCACAACTGCAGCCATGGCGAGGGCCACCAGGGCTGCTGAGGGGCACACCATCACGCCATACCCCCTTGCCTTTAACTGCAACAAATCGCTGCCGCAAAGGGGGCACATCTAAAATCGCAGCTATTGGCACGCCAGCTGAAAAACGCGCCATTGAAATCGCCCAAATCGGCAAACCTACCGAGAAATTTGTAGTGCCATCGAGGGGATCTACCACCCAATAATTCAGCTCATGGGGCACAACCGTGCTGCCCTCTTCGCTCAACAATCCATCACC
>VFLB01000077.1 GCA_009914645.1 Synechococcaceae bacterium Bin_79_3 | reverse complement strand
GGCCAGCCCCAAAGGCAGCTGTTGCGCTCCAAAGTGGCTTGCCAAAGGGTTTCGTTGCTTCCCCAGCTCTCCCATGGCAATTCAGCATTGCTGAGAAAAAATTCAAAGTGGCTGATATCAGGATCAAGCGCTTCTACAAGTAACCATTGCTGCTGCTGAGTTAGAGCTTGAGCTCTTTCAAGTAATTCACCTTGTAAAAAGCGTGCAAGATTCCATTGCTCACGATTGCTAAAAGCAAGGAAAGTGAGTTGTGCTTCTTCAACCAACTGCCAAAGCCGTTGCAAGTTGTAGCTGGTTTCTTGAGGGTGTAGGTACATATCAGCGAAATTTGCATCTGCGCTTGTATCAATGGCCCAGCGCTGCTCATGGCGTTGCCTAAGGCGGTTTTGTTCAGGCAACTGATTCAACAATTCGCGCCCCAAACGCAAACCTTCCCCATCGCTTGCTGCCCCTAACAAAGCAAGTGAACGCTGAATTCGATGAATTTCCCAGCGGCCCCCATCGGCATAGAGAAATAGATGTAGTAGTCCCCCTGGCGCCAGTAGTGGTGCCAATGCTTTTAAACCATTAAGGGGATTCTCTAAATGATGCAAAACCCCCACGCTATTGATGTGCTCAAAAGGCCCTTCTCCCGCCAGATCCAGCAAACTGCGCTGCTCAAAACGCACTTGGGCTGGGGGACCTGAACGTTTCAACCTCTCTCGAGCCACATCAAGGGCTCCAGCGCTGATGTCAACCGCCAAAACCTCCGCCAAGGGGTTGAGATGAGCAAGGTAATCAGTGCTTACCCCCGTGCCACAACCTGCATCAAGAATGCGGATTTTTGCGGGGGAGATTGGCGCCACGCCAGTGCAATAACTGCGGGCAGCCCGATTGCACCAACGCCAGTTGTAGCCAGGTGGAGGCCCATCTTGAAGGGGGTCGCCGGGATAAGGAAAACGGTCGTAGAAGGCACCCACCACCGGGGTGGCCTTGTCTGTAGCGCCTAAACCAGCAGCTTCAAAATCAGGTTTAACCATCACAACAAACAACAACAACAAGAACTGAGCCTCTCATTCACCCCGCGGAGCTGCAAACATTTGTTCACTAGAACTGCATTGGCCGCTGCCGCAGCCGTAATCTGCTAACCAGAGGAGCTCATTCATGTCTGTAACCGCCAGTAGCGGCAGCCCCAGGGTTAGCCCCCAGCTCTACGACACCCTCCCACTTGCCAATGTTCGTACGGCGGAGCAGCAAGATCGCTTTCCCGATAAAGGAGAGCTGGACAGCCTCATAAACTTTTTTCAGAGCGGTCAAAACCGCGTGGATGCGGCAAAAAAGTTAAGTGCTAATGCCGATGCGATCGTGGCAAAAGCGGCTAATCGAATTTTCGTTGGCGGTACCCCCCTCTCTTACCTAGACAAACCACTTACCCCTGTCGCCCTTGGAAGCGAAGCAGCTCTTCCTTTGGCGGCAGATCAAGCCGCCTTCGCCAGTTCAATCCAAACATTTGTCCAAGGCAGCGGCGGCGGCGGCTTATTTGGGCGTATCCGTGAAGGCTTTAGTGCAGCGGCTGATGTGCAGGTAGTAATACCAGCCGGTTTCAGCCCCATAGATATTTCGCGCTACGGCAATTCCCGAATGCGCAAATCTTTGCGGGATTTGGGCTGGTTCCTTCGCTATGTGGGCTACGCCCTAGTGGCAGGCGATCCAAGCATCCTTGCTGTGAACGCCAGAGGGTTGAAAGACATTCTTGAGAAAGGTTGTTCACTTCCTGCCACAAATTTGGCTTTGCAGGAAATGAGAGCTGCTTCTGCTGATTTGTTTGAAGAAAACCCCACGGCTCGAGCCTTGGTAATTTCTTGCTTCAATGTGCTCATAGATGAGCTGGCGGTTGCCACTCCCTCCACCCGGCAGCGCTTAGGTAGCCCTCAGCAGCAGGGCCTGCAATTGCCTGCGATCTACGCGCTAGCCGCAGAAAGTGCGCAGCGTTTTGTAATGCGACCTGGCCTATCAGGCAGTGAGAAGGCCGAAATCATCCGCGCCGCACAAAGACAAGTATTTGAACGGGATATAGCTAAGGCATATTCACAAAATCCCTGCCCTGTAGAAGCTTCTCAGCTGAAGCAAGGGCAAATTTCAATGCGCGAATTTATTCGTTCCCTTGGGAAAAGCAAGGAATATCGCACTCAATTTTTTGGCGGTTTCTCAAACAGCCGCGCAGTGGAACTGGCATTTCGGCATTTCCTTGGGCGCGGAATAAGTTCCCTTGAAGAGTTCCGGAAATATTTTGCGATCGTGAGTGCAAAGGGGCTCAATGGCCTGGTGGATTCCTTGATAAATGGCATGGAATATGCCCGGGTATTTGGCGAAGAAACCGTGCCATATCTGCGCGATCTCGGCGAGGAAGCCCAAGAAAGCGCTGGCTGGGGCTCAAATCGCAAACTCTTTCAATTCAGCGCTCCCTTTGAAGGCGCTCCTCAATACGTAACTCTTTACGCCTCCTATCGCCAACCTCTAGCGGATCAACACGTTTATGGCGGTGGCAACGATCCAATCGGTTTGCAATACGGCGCAATATTCCCATCTAGCACCGCCTCCGTAGCAACCCGGCCGGCCCCCCACTCCTATCGCACCCGCAGGCTTTTGGTGGGCAATGGAATGGCGGGTCCTGGTCAAATGGATAGCCCTGGTTTTAGATCCGCCCAGCCAAGGCGAGTGGGTCCGCGGCAGGTGCGGCTGCAGCAAATTGCTACCGGGGGCAGCTCAAAGCCAAATCGCGGCGGCCAGGCAAGTATCCGCAATACCGAATCCAGCACCCAGGCTGTAATCAACGCTGTATACGTGCAGGTTTTAGGTAGCAGTGGTTATGAGGGAGACCGCATAACCACTGAAGAAAACAAACTCGAAAATGGCAATATCAGCCTGCGGGAATTCATCCGTATGGTGGCTCGCTCAAAAGCTTTCCGCCGCAGATATTGGAGCAATCTCTACATCACTAAAGCCATCGAAGTGATGCACAGGCGTTTACTCGGGCGCCCCACTTTTGGCCGCTGGGAAATAAACGGTTATTTTGATATTGCAGCTCGCAAAGGTTTTTATGGCGTTGTTGATGCACTAATAAACAGTAAGGAATATTTAGAAGCTTATGGCGAAGATATGGTTCCTTACGAGCGTTTCATCACTCCTAATGATCTAAACAGCCGCAGAGTGCCTGCCTTGCGTCAACCGCTTGATCTTACGGCGATAGCTGAACCACAAAAACGATACGAGCAGCAAAAGCGCCCTGAGTTATATAGAAAATCATTAATGAATACCCCTGGCAGCCTCACGCCAAGGAATTTTCTAGCCCAATCAAATTCAACTATTGGAATATGGCGAGCTGACGTGGCTGGCCAGGAAGCCAATCAAACAGTTGAAACCACATCACGCTTCAGCCGCTATACCAACCGCTGGCAACCCGCCCCTGCTCAAACCGGTGTTTCTTCTCTGGCAACAGGCCTCGAGCAAGGATATGCACTCAAAAAGGAAGCTGCATTAAACAAAATATTCCGGTTAGCCAAAGGTGCTACCAATGCGGAAAAAGAGGAGTTGATTAGTGCTGTTTATCGCCAACTACTAAATCGGATTCCCTTTGCCTCAGAACGGCTCACTGAGGCTGAATCAAAATTATGCGATGGCCAATTTGATGTGGCCAAATTTGTGGCGCAAGTTGCAGCGGGTGATTTATTTCAACAACGGTTAGCGCAAATGGCACCAATGCAATCGGCGGCGGCTGCCCATCTAGCCCTCTTGGGTAGAGCGCCGGAGCCCCTGGAATCGAGCAACTTTCTGGCCTGCAGAGCCCAACAAGGGCAGCTACAAGCAATTACAAATCTGCTGAATTCAGATAACTACAAAATTAGTTTTGGCTCCGACACAGTGCCTTATCTTGAAGGTTTAGGATCTCAAATCGGAATATCCGTAAGCAATATTGTGCGAACAGCAACTCTTTATGGCGGCAATAGCGGCCTAACCCCTTCACCAAAGAAAACAATTTAATAAACTAATTAATATTATTTCTATATTAATTAGTTTATTAGTATTTCAATTAAAGCGGTTGAATTAATTTAATCAACAATAGCAATATATTTATTTACACATAGATGAAAGTGATTGTGGCCACTGGCTTTTGCTTTGCGATGCAACCGCTGCGGGCCATGAAGAACTGTTACCACAATCAAGGATATTTTGAACAATTTCAGCAAAAAGCCTCCTCGATCAGGCACACTGGCTAAGCAACCAGTTCCAACTGGAAGCACCCAAACCCACAGGACCCCGGCCTCCGCTTTGGTGGCCCCTTGCTTCGAGGCAGAATTGCATGAGCATCGTCTCCAACTCGATCATTAACGCGGATGCCGAGGCCCGCTATCTCAGCCCTGGCGAACTCGACCAGATCAAAGCTTTCGTGACCGGCGGCCAACGCCGTCTTCGCGTTGCTCAGGTCTTGGCCGAGGGTCGTGAGCGGATTGTGAAGCAGGCTGGCGGCGCGCTTTTCCAACGTCGTCCCGACGTCATCTCCCCGGGCGGAAACGCCTATGGCGAGGAGATGACCGCTACCTGTCTACGTGACATGGACTACTACTTACGCCTTGTTACCTACGGCGTAGTAGCTGGCGACGTTACCCCGATTGAAGAAATCGGGGTAATTGGAGCCAAAGAAATGTATAGAGCTCTTGGCACCCCCCTTGAGGCCATGGCCTCTGCTGTGCGGGAAATGAAGAGCGCAGCCATGGGCTTGCTTACCGGAGCTGATGCCGAGGAAGCTGGTTCTTATTTCGATTACCTGATCGGCGCCCTTTCTTAAAAGCCCCGACCGCATTCACCACATCACCCTCAGGGATCCATGCAAGACGCGATCACCAACGTCATCAACCAATCAGATGTTCAGGGCTTGTACCTAGACACAAATGCCATGGGGCGCCTTGAGCAGTACTTCACCAGTGGTGAACTGCGGGTGCGTGCGGCTACCACGATCAGCGCCAATTCAGCTGCGATCATCAGCGATGCTGTTTCAAAGGCTCTTCTTTATTCAGACATCACCCGTCCAGGCGGCAACATGTACACCACCCGTCGTTATGCAGCCTGCATACGCGACATGGATTACTACCTCCGCTATGCCACCTATGCCATGTTGGCTGGCGACACTTCAATCCTCGATGAAAGGGTTTTGAATGGTCTCAAGGAAACTTACAACTCACTAGGGGTACCTATAGGTGCCACCGTCCAGGCGATTCAAGCAATGAAAGAAGCCACAGCTTCTCTTGTTGGCGCTGATGCCGGCCGTGAAATGGCTGTTTACCTCGACTACATCTGCTCTGGCCTTGGAAACTGAGGAGCCCTATGCGCCTCTTTAAAATCACCGCTTGCATTCCTTCTCCCGAAAAGGTGAGAACCCAAAGGGAATTGCAAAATACCTACTTCACCAAGTGGGTGCCCTACGACAGCTGGTTTGCTGAACAGCAGCGAATTATGAAACAGGGAGGCAAAATTCTTAAAGTTGAATTAGTTACCGGAAAACGCCAAATCAATGTTGGCAACTGAATTCCAAGCCCGGCCTAGCCGGGCTTTTTTTTGTCCCTAAAGACGGGCCAAGAAGTGGATAAAGCGGCTAAATGAGCTTTAAAGCTCTGATCCATATGGCCCGGGTTGGTACCCACTCAAGCTCCGGTTTGTTGCCACTAAATCTGAGCCTTTGGCCGGCGGAAACACGCTTGCTATTTGGCCTAATAGTGGCTTGGAGCGCTTTTGGCTTGTTGATTTTGGCATCGGCAAGTTGGTGGGTGTCAGCCAGGGAAATGGGCGATGCTCTTTACACAATTAAGCGTCAATTGATCTGGCTCGTGGCCAGCTGGGGTTTGTTTTTAGTAATTATTCGTTCGCCATTGAGGCGGTGGCTGCGCTTAGCTGGCCCTGCGCTTGTAATTGGGCTTGGCTTGATTGCCCTCACCTTGGTGATGGGCACAACAGTTAACGGGGCCAGCCGTTGGTTGGTATTAGGGCCAATCCAACTGCAACCAACAGAATTAATCAAACCGTTTGTGGTATTGCAAGGGGCCACCTTGTTTGCAAATTGGCGCCGCATGGGAGCAGAACAAAGGCTTGGTTGGCTTGCATTATTTGCTGTTTTGATCTTGTTGATCCTTAAACAGCCAAACCTCAGCACTGCGGCACTCACCGGGCTATTGCTTTGGCTTATCGCCCTTGCCTCAGGGCTCCCCCTTGCCTGGCTATTGGGAAGTGCCGGCCTTGGTGGGGTAGTTGGCAGCATCAGCATCATGGCTAATGAATACCAACGCCTCAGGGTTACCTCCTTTCTTGATCCCTGGAAAGATCCCCAAGGCAACGGATATCAGTTAGTACAAAGCTTATTAGCGATTGGCTCAGGTGGCATAACGGGTACTGGTTATGGCCTTAGCACCCAAAAAATGATGTATTTGCCCATCCAAACCACAGATTTCATTTTTGCTGTTTACGCCGAAGAATTTGGTTTTATTGGTTCTTTAGTGCTGCTGCTCTTCCTGGCAATATTTGCTGTTGTGGGTTTACAAGTAGCGATGCGGGCCCGCAACAACCAAACTCGATTGGTTGCTATCGGCTGCACCGCCTTACTTGTTGGGCAATCGGTTATGAATATTGCGGTAGCCAGTGGAGCCATGCCCACCACCGGCTTGCCTTTACCTCTAATCAGTTATGGCGGCAACTCGTTGCTAGCTAGCCTTGCCACTGCAGCACTATTATTTCGTTGTTCCTTGGAATCAGCTGAGCAGCACTCTTAACAAGTCATTGGGTTGTTACCACTTGTGGATAGGCTCTAAGGGTGGACTTTTCCTTAGCTATCGGTGATCTCGCCCGCAGCAGCGAACAACTGCTGCGCAGTGCGTTGCAGCAACCAGGGCCTGGCACTTTCGGCTTGATATTTGGCGCTGGTTTGCTCACCAGCCTTGGACCTTGCAGTTTGTCGATATTGCCCTTGAGCCTTGCATACCTTGCTGGCTTTGGGGCGGAAGAGGGCAAACCAGCGGCCGGCAGCCCCTGGCAACGCAGCTTGGGTTTTTGTATTGGGGTAGTGGCTGCTTTGGTGTGCCTTGGCACTGCCAGTGCTTTGCTGGGCAGCCTTTATGGCCAAACCCCAGAGGGAGTTTCTTTAGTGGTAGCGGTATTAGCGGTGGTGATGGGGTTAAACCTGCTTGGCTTAGTGCCCTTACGCCTACCGGCTGGCCCTGATCCTGAACGCTGGCGTCAAAAAGTACCTCCAGTGCTGGCGCCCTTAGCTGCTGGCCTTGCCTTTGGCTTAGCCGCATCTCCTTGCACTACACCAGTTTTGGCTGTGCTGCTTGCCTGGATTGCTGAAACCGGCCATCCACTGGTGGGGATGGGTTTACTTGCCTGTTTTGGTGCAGGCCAGGTGCTGCCATTGCTCTTGGCGGGCACCTTGGCAGCATCACTACCAAAACTTCTAGCACTGAGGGAGGTAAGTAGGTGGATCCCCCCCATCAGCGGCGCTGTACTGGTGGCTTTAGGGGGATTGAGTTTGGTGGCACGCCTTTCATGAAATTTGGATTATTTAAATTGATCAAACAATCGGCAAACAAACTAGCTGCTTGGCTTTCAGATCTCAGAGTTGCCATTGTTTTGCTGCTGGCGATTGCTGCTAGTAGTGCTATTGGCACTGCGATTCCTCAAGGGGAACCCAACACTTTCTACATAGAGCGATATAACCTTCATCCCTGGCTTGGTGTTGTTAGAGGCAAACAGCTGCTTGCTTGGGAGCTGGATCACCTTTATACAAGCAACTGGTTTTTGTTTTTACTTGCTTGGCTCGCGATAGCACTATTACTTTGCAGCCTGCGACGCCAATGGCCGGCCTTAAAAGCTGGATTGCGCTGGCTTGATTACCAGCAACCAAGGCAATTAAGCAAATTAGCTGTTGCCACTAGCATTAATAATCCAGCTGGTGATGCAGCCCTTTTGGAATTAGCAAGCCACTTAAATAAAAACGGTTGGGCTGTAAAACCAGCTAATAATCGATTGGCAGCTAGGCGAGGATTGATTGGCAGAGTGGGGCCGCTACTTGTGCATGGAGGCTTGATTGTTTTCATGGTGGGTGCAGTAATTGGTGCATTTGGCGGCCAAAGATTAGAGCGCTACTTAGCACCGGGTCGTTCGTTAGAACTGCTCAACCGGGGCGGGGAAACACAATTGGAATTGTTGTTAAACAAATTTGCTATTGATCGAGATCCAGTTGGCCGTCCTGAACAATTCAGCTCAAGCTTGGAATTACGCGATAGCAATTCCATAACGCCGGTAGCTGCAAAAGTAAGCGTTAACCATCCGATACGGCATCGAGGTATCACTATTTACCAGGCAGACTGGTCTTTGGCCGCCATAACCCTTCAGCTCGGTAATAGCCCTTTGCTGCAATTGCCATTACAAACCTTTCCTGAACTGGGTGAACAGGTGTGGGGATTGGTGATACCAACCAAACCAGATGGCTCAAATCCAGTATTAATAGCATTGCAAACTGAAATCGGTCCTGCCCAAGTATTTGCAGCGGGTAGTGAACTGCTAGGTCTTCTACCTGTAGGGGGTGATGCTATTGAAATTGAAGGTTTACCAATACGGCTTGTTGATGTGCTGCCAGCTAGCGGACTACTTATAAAACGCGACCCAGGCGTACCTTTAGTTTATACAGGCTTTGCGATTTTACTTTTAGGTGGCGGACTAAGCCTTATTGCAACACGACAGATTTGGGCAATAGTTGATGGTGATAAGTTGCATATTGGTGGCCTCTGCAATCGAAATCTCACCGCATTTGCAGATGAGCTTCCTTTAATTGCTAAAGCTGCTGTGAACCATGGTGCACTGTAATAACAGTGTGAACATTGCCTCTAGGATTAAAATCAGCCACTAATTCCATCCAATTTGGTTCAGCTGCGGACACAAAATCATCCAGAATGCGATTCACTACTTCTTCATGGGAAATACTGCAATCACGCCAGCTGTTCACATAAAGCTTAATTGCTTTTAATTCCAATACTTTCGGGCCTGGCTGATAATTGAGCTGGAGCTTTGCGAAATCTGGATAACCAGAAAACGGGCATTTGCAGGTAAATTCGGGCAAGGAGATTGCGATGTGATAAGGCCTTTCCTGCTGGGGATTTTCAAAACAGATCAGCTCCGCGGCTGCGATATTGCGTTCGCCATAGCTGGGGCGCTGGGTGCTGGAGGTGGTCACAAAAAAGAGATAGAGAGAAAAAAGGCTTAACCGTAACTATCGCTACGCCTTCAGAAGCAAAGGGCTCCTGAAATGGCTTTGCCGCCATAATTCTGGCAAAGCACCAAACAGTGGTTCTCTCAAAATGAAAAAAGTAGAAGCAATCATCCGCCCCTTCAAGCTCGACGACGTGAAGATGGCGTTAGTGAATGCCGGCATCATTGGAATGACGGTGAGCGAAGTGCGTGGCTTTGGTCGCCAGAAAGGCCAGGTGGAGCGCTATCGCGGTTCTGAATTCACCGTTGAATTCCTGCAAAAACTGAAGCTTGAAATTGTTGTAGACGACAGCCAGGTAGACACCGTTGTTAGCGCTGTACAAGAAGCTGCCCGCACCGGTGAGATCGGTGATGGCAAGATTTTTGTTTCCTCTGTGGAAGCGGTGATTCGCATCCGCACAGGCGATCGCGATGTTGAAGCTATCTAATTTGCTGAGGCCACAACCTGGGCAACTAAATCAGGCCATTCATCAGCCCCAAAGTTGTTGTTTGGTCCTAGCCAAAGCAGGTACTCATGGTTACCAGCTGGGCCGGTAATGGGTGATGCCACCAAGCCCTGGGGCAGCCATCCCAGATGCAGTGCTGCCTGCGCCACAGCCAGCACTGCATCTGCTTGTGCCTTTGTGTCTCTCACCACTCCCCCCTTTCCTACCCGCAAGCGCCCCACTTCAAATTGCGGTTTCACCAGCAGAATTGCTTCTGCAGTTGAGCCCCCCTCAAGCAATGCCTGCAGAGCAGGCAGTACCAAGGCGAGGGAGATGAAAGAAAGATCAGCCACAGCCAGGGTGGGCCATGGGTCTTGGGGGCCATAAAGCTGCATGGGCTGAAGATGCCTCACGTTTGTGCGTTCCTTCAACACGAGGAGTGGGTTGGTGCGCAGGGCCCAAGCGATCTGGCCGTAGCCCACATCAATGCCGTATATCCGGGCTGCACCGTTCTGCAACAGGCAATCGCTAAAGCCTCCGGTGGAAATGCCGGCATCAAGGCAATAGCGCCCCTCCACTTGGATCGGCAACTGGCTGAGGGCCGCCGCTAATTTTTCACCTCCTCTTGATACAAACCGGGGCGGAATTGCCACCTGAGGTAGAGCATCCAGTTCTATTTCTCTTCCAGGCTTATCAAGAATTTCCACCCCAAGGCGCACCCGCCCGGCCCGGATCAGCTGTTGAGCCTGATGGCGGCTAACTGCTAAGCCCAATTCCACTAAGCGCAGATCCAGGCGTTGGCGACGGGGCATGGCAAAAGCAAATTTTGAAAAGATCTATGTAAAAGAAAAGCATCTCAAATCCGAGGAAATTCAAACGCAATTCCCGCAAAATCAAAAATTCCCCCACAATTAACAAAATTTTTGAGGAAAATGGCACAAGCTTTAGCTAATGCCGAAGCAAGGAGTAGCCAAAGCGCCACAGTATTGATGTTCCCAACCAGGCTGCAGCCAGGTTGTTTTGTAAAACTTCTGCAGCATCCCCACGATCTGCCCCCGTTCGAATTGATCCACTGCAATGGGCGCAGTTGTTGGGTGAGGCAGCAGGCATGGGGGCCAGCGGTGTACTGGGAAATTTCAAGATTGAAGCTCACGCACAATGTTAGCTAGATTGAAAGTTGATTAATTATTTGCCTTGATCGAGCGCTATACCCTGCCGGAGATGGGCAGCATCTGGACGGAAGAAGCAAAATTTCAATCCTGGCTAGATGTGGAAATCGCTGCCTGCGAAGCCCAAGCACAGCTGGGAATGGTGCCAGCGGAGGCATTGGCAGAAATCAAAAAGAAAGCGGCTTTCAAGCAAGAGCGAATTCTTGAAATAGAAGCTGAAGTGCGTCACGACGTAATCGCCTTTTTAACCAATGTGAACGAAAACGTGGGGGATGCCGGAAGGTATATCCACGTGGGCATGACCAGCTCCGATGTGCTTGATAGCGGCCTTGCCTTGCAACTCAAAGCCTCGGTGGTGCTATTGCGCCAAGAACTCAACAAGCTCGCCGACGCAATTCGCCAGCAAGCGCGCGCCCATAAAAACACCGTGATGATCGGCCGCTCCCATGCAATTCACGGCGAACCGATCACCTTTGGATTCAAGCTGGCCGGCTGGCTGGCGGAAACTGAACGCAACCGCGAACGGCTGGAGCGGCTGGAGCAGGTGGTGGCAGTAGGCCAGATCAGTGGTGCCATGGGTACTTACGCAAACACAAACCCCGAAGTGGAGGCGATCGCCTGCAAGCGGCTCGGCCTCAGCCCAGATATCGCCAGCACCCAGGTGATCGGCCGCGACCGCCACGCTGAATACGTGCAAACCCTTGCCCTAGTGGGCACCTCCCTGGAACGGTTCTCTACAGAAATCCGCAACCTGCAACGCAGCGATGTGTTGGAAGTAGAGGAGGAATTTGCCAAGGGGCAAAAGGGCAGTTCGGCAATGCCCCATAAACGCAATCCAATTCGCAGCGAACGGATTAGTGGCTTAGCCAGGGTGCTGCGCAGTTACACAGTGGCGGCCCTTGAAAATGTGGCCCTATGGCATGAACGTGACATCAGCCACAGTTCAGTGGAGCGGATGATGCTGCCAGATGTGAGCGTTACTCTCCATTTCATCCTGCGAGAAATGACAAAAGTAATTGCTGGCCTGCAGGTGTATCCAGCCAATATGAGCCGTAATCTTAATATTTATGGCGGCGTAGTATTTAGCCAACGGGTGCTGCTGGCCCTAGTAGAAAAGGGTATAAATCGCGAAGATGCTTACAGGTTGGTTCAGGGTCATGCCCACAGGGCATGGAATGTGGAAGGGGGTGATTTCCGCGCCAATCTCGAGGCTGATCCAGCGATTAGTAACAGCCTAAATGCAAGCCAATTAGCAGAATGTTTCAGCACAGAATTACACCAAGCCCAGCTGGATACCATCTATAAACGACTGGGAATCTAAACACTAATTCGGCAAAGGCATTAACATTACTGATAATTAACCATGGGTGTTAAAGCAATATTCCTAGTTCAGCAATATTGAAAACTAATACAAATGCAATATTTCTCCAAACGTGTTTCAACCCCTGCAATACGCCTACTCCACATAGCCACGCCCATATGAAGCTAATAATACCTAGCCAGAATTGGGTCTGGCAGCAAATTGACATCCCATACCAGCATTTATTTTTAATAACCATGCGTAAGCATCTAAAACAAATTAATTAAACCTCTGCTGATTTGAAAAATTATATTTTCTGCAATTCCCACCCCAGAGGAAGATTTTTGCGTAAATGCTCCTGATTTCTACGCTGACAATCCTTTTGAACCGCCATATTCTGTGCATCTAATCCAATCACATAATGTGACTGCGGAACCTAGAGGAGTACCTTGGTTAGCAAAAAAATTACAGGTAACTCGAAAGAGCTCTTGCGAAAAGCAGTCAAATAGGCAATAATAACATGGAAATAAGCGAATAATCAGTAAAAGCGAACAAAATTCACCCCTATGATCCACCCCAATCCTGGCACCTATTCTAAAACTCTACTTGTCAACTGCGCCGCATGCCACGGAATACTGAGCTGGTCCGAATCTCAACGAGTAATTAATGGAAACGAATCTAAAGATACAAATTCATACTACAAGGAAGCATATACCAGCCAAAAAATACAAACATTATCAGCATTAGCAAAATGGACATATGCCTGTCTAGGAGTAAATTCAAACAAAGCAGCATTCCGAAAAGGTTGGCTACAAACAAACTACAGTACTCTCAACACTTGGCATGAGGAATTAGGTTACATCTGTAGAAATGCTCCAAAACTACTTGCAAACCAGAAATCAATAAATGATCCTAAGGACCCTGCAGCTATGCTTCGCTGTTATTCACAACTCCTAGACAATCCTGATAACCTACGCAGTGAGGGGATAGATGAGCATATCGATGATCGTGAATCAGATCTTAAATTAAGTGAGGCTGTATATGAGCATAATTTCCGTAAGCCTTTAAATGAAGCACTGCATCAATTAGCTAGTAATCCTTTTGATCAAAACGAAACATTAGT
>VFLB01000027.1 GCA_009914645.1 Synechococcaceae bacterium Bin_79_3 | reverse complement strand
TGATCGCATCAAAGCCGTGTTGTTTACGCAGGGCTTGGCATAATTTTATGCCGGCAATTTTAGCGATTGCATACCATTCATTAGTTGTTTCAAGGGCGCCAGTTAATAGAGATTCTTCTTTAATTGGTTGGGTTGCAAATTTTGGATAAATGCAACTGCTGCCAAGAAATAATAAACGCTGCACCCCACTACGCCATGCAGTTTCAATTAAGTTTGTTTGAATTTTTAGATTTTCTAGCAAGAAATCTGCTGGATAATTATTATTTGCAAGAATCCCACCCACCTTGGCTGCCGCTATCACAACAACATTTGGTTTATTAATTTCAAACCAATATTTCACAGCTGCTTCATCTAATAGATTTAGATCTGCCCGTGGGGAAGTGAGTAAATTTGAGTAGCCGGCCTTGCTGAGTGCCCGGCAAATGGCACTACCAGCCATGCCGCGGTGGCCAGCAACGTATATTTTATCGCTTTGCTTAATTAATGCCTGGGTGGGATTCATTCCTGCGGCGCTCCTACCACGTTGAAACCTTTGCGGCGTAGATATGCCTCCTTTTTAGCTTCTTCCAGATCGGCCGTTACCATTTCCGAAACCAACTCCTCCAGGCTTGTAGTGGGTTTCCAGCCCAATTTGGCATGGGCTTTTGTGGGATCCCCTAATAGAGTTTCCACCTCCGCGGGGCGGAAATAACGGGGATCTATTTTGATTACCACTTCTCCGCTATCGCGGAACCCAATTTCATTCACTCCTTCCCCTTCCCATTTGATCTGGCCCCAACCCAATTCAATGGCGCTTAGCTCAATAAAACGCCTTACTGATTCTTGGCGGCCGGTGGCGATTACAAAATCCTCCGGCGGCCCTTCCTGCTGCAACATGCGCCATTGCATTTCCACATAATCGCGGGCATGGCCCCAATCCCTTAACGAATCAAGGTTGCCCATAAATAAACATTGCTCAAGGCCAACATCAATGCGGGCCAACCCGCGGCTGATCTTGCGCGTTACAAAGGTTTCGCCGCGTCTGGGGCTTTCGTGGTTAAACAAAATCCCGTTGCAGCAATACATTCCATAGCTTTCGCGGTAATTAACAGTGATCCAGTAGCCATAAAGCTTGGCAACGCCGTAGGGGCTGCGGGGATAAAAGGGGGTAGTTTCAGATTGAGGTATTTGTTGCACTAAGCCGTATAACTCACTGGTGGAGGCTTGATAAATACGGGTTTTCGCTGTTAAACCCAAGAGCCTCACTGCTTCTAGGATGCGTAAGGTGCCGAGGGCATCGCAATTGGCTGTGTATTCCGGCTCCTCAAAGCTCACCGCCACATGGCTTTGGGCGCCAAGGTTATAAATCTCATCGGGTTGCACTTGCTTGATGATTCCCACCAAATTGCTGCTATCGGTGAGATCGCCGTAGTGCAGCACCAACCTTGGATCGCATTCGTGGGGGTCTTGATATAGATGGTCGATGCGGCTGGTATTAAAACTGCTGGCTCGGCGTTTTATGCCATGAACCTGGTAGCCCTTCTCCAGCAGTAATTCCGCTAGATAGCTGCCATCTTGGCCGGTGATACCAGTAATTAAGGCCTTTTTAAGCATCCCCTTGCAAGCAGTGTTTTGCAGTGTATGCACCACAATGCCTGTTACTGGCAAATACTTCATGGCTATTGCCGCAGTACGCAAAATTTGTTGTATCGGAGCTGGCTATGTGGGGGGGCCCACCATGGCTGTAATCGCTGATCGTTGCCCAGAAATTGAAGTAACGGTGGTGGATCTCAATGCTGCCCGTATTGCCGCGTGGAATGCTTTAGATCTGGCCCAGCTTCC
>VFLB01000186.1 GCA_009914645.1 Synechococcaceae bacterium Bin_79_3 | reverse complement strand
TGCCGAAACCACTTACGGCCAAATAATTCTGGGTGGGAGCGCCACCAAAGCACTGCACCGCCAAATACCCCAGGCGCTAGATACAACACATATCGCAAGCTGGTGGCTAATGCGCTGAATCCTTTAGCCGCCAAGGCAATAAATAAAGGTGCCGCAATTAATAACCAAGCATCAAGCGATAGCAAAGGCAGTAAAGCTAAAGGCAACATCGGTGCCAATAGATATTCAAGGCTGCGGCCAGGCGGGGTAACAAGTTCTAAGAGCAGCTGCTGCGGTTGTTTCAGCAATGCCGCCAGCAGCCCCAAGGTGCCTGAAGCTTCACTGCCGGGGCTTAAGTACTGACCAAACTTTTCCGAAAGAAAGCGTTGATTAACATCAGCGCCAAGTAAAGGTTGCAACCAAGCTGTTGCGAGCGCCACATAAATAACAGACCAAATCAGCACTAGCGCTGCCAGCAAGCGCTTTTTTCCCTGCAGGCGCAGCAGTCCCCAGAGGCCAATACTGAAGCTCACAATGCCTGCATCACCTCGCACAAAAGTGATAAAAAGCGCAGCGCTAAGGGCTGGCCACAGGCGCCCTTGCCTTAAGGCCCAGATCAGGGCAAATCCCAGCAACGGCACTGGGCAGAGGTCGTGGAAATTTTCCAGCAGCGGGCCAAGCACCGTGATCGAGCAGTAGTAGGCAATCAGCAACCTCAAGGCGATTGGGCTAGCCAAGCCTTCAGAGCGAGCCAGCTGGAACAACATCAAGCCCCCAGCGGTTAAGAGCGCCACCTGCACCAGGGGCAAGGCATAGATCCCAAGCAGTGGAATCAGAGGAATCCAAAGTTGGCTCAAGAGGTTTAGATGCTGGCTGGCGTGCAGATAACCCAATTGAGGCAATTCACCCCCTAATTTCACAGCCGCTGATAATTCCGCCGACAGGGTGCTTTCAAACCAGCGCCCTTGGCTGCCACTCCAGAGCTCCTGCAAAAACAGGCCTTGGTCGTAGCTGGCGCTGAAGCCTTCCAACCGCCACAGCTGCAAGGCGATGCCAAAAACAAAAAAAACCGTGGCCACCCTTAACGGCTGCGGGAGGAGCATGGGAACACCGCAGAGCATGAATGCGCTTAATTCTCCCTGGCCCCCGTTGGCCCTGGTTTCCACTGCTAATGGGGGCAGCCCTAAGGCTTGTGAATATCAATGCCCCAATCATTGGCGTCCATAGCTGGCGGCAGGCCGATACCGCTGCCCTAGCTCGAAATTTTCAGCTAAATCAACTGCCGATCTGGCTGCCTCAAGTGGATTGGGGTGGGGTAAGCAGTGGCTACGCCGAAACTGATTTCCCCCTTTATTCCTATGGGGTAAGCCTGCTTTATCAATTTTTTGGGCTACATGAATGGCTGGCACGGGGGCTGAGCTTGCTCTGCAGCATTGGCGCCATTTATCTAGTGCAACGGCTTGGCAGCAATCTTTTTGGCCAGGCGGCGGGCTGGTGGGGTGGGCTGTTTTTTGCGGTGCTGCCCCTTTCTGTTTTTTATGGCCGCAGCGTGCAACCAGAGGCGCTGCTAATGCTTAGCTCTGCCCTTGCGCTCGAAAGGGGACTGGCCTACAGGCAAAAGGGCGGCAAGTTCAACTTGGTCTTAATGGGGCTTGGCTTAGTAATTGCCAGTTTGGTAAAAGTTTTACCCCTATTTTGGCTTGGAATACCGCTGTTATGGCTGGGTTGGCGGCGCTGGCCCCTATGGCTTGCGGGCTTAATCGCTTTGCTCGCAACGGTGGCTTGGTATGCCCATGCCCACCAGCTATTTCTGGAAACAGGCCTGAGCTTTGGGTTTTGGGGCAGCAAAGCCTCTCGCTACAGCTGGGCAGATTTATTCAGCTGGCGTTATTGGGGCGATATCTTGCTGCGCTTTAGCTTGCGCGGTTTAGCAGTGCTGGGGTTACCACTATTAGTTTTTGGCCTGTGGTTACCAAAACAAAACGAAGCAGAAGGAATGCTGCCGCTGGGCCTTGGGGTGGTGTTAATAGCAGGGGCTTTAGCGCCTAGTTCTAGTTATATCCACGAGTATTACCAATTGCCACTATTGCTATTTGCTTGCCCGCTGCTTGGTAAGGCTTGGCAAAAACTTCAACAAAAATCAACTGAGGCTGGAAAGCGCTGGCTGGCCGTTGCATTAGGGCTGATCTTAATTGTTAGTTTTACGGTATTGCAACTGGATTATTGGAGCAAAGAAAATCCTGAAAGGAGTGACATCTGGGCTCAAGCTCAGCAAATTAAAACCACTACCCCAAAAAACAAACCGCTAATAAGTGTTACCGCAGGTGATCCCACCTTGCTTTATTTAAGTGAACGTAAAGGTTGGCTGCTTACACCTGAAGCAGTAAATAAAGACTTGCTAAGCAACCTCAAGAAAGAAGGTGCAAGCGCTGTGGTTGGCTCGTGGAATAAAATTGAAAATTACTCAGAATTTAAAGATGGAGTAATTAAACAAAAACTAGCAAAATTACTTGGAATAAATAAGAATCAAACAAATGGTAACTATATAATTATCCTTAAATGATGGAACGATGCCCCCGCAGAGCGGGGGCTCTCGTCGGGTTCGCTATGGCGCGAAACCGTTTGATCAGGAAACGAACGCCTTTATCAGGCGGCTTTCTCCGCGATCAGCAAACCCTGCATGTTGGAACTGTGGGGCACGAACACCTCCTCCTGGTTGGATGATGCTGACCGGTAAAGCATTCGGCATTTCGATCCAAAGATCAAAGCACCACTTCACTGTCAGCGGAACCTGCAAATTTTAACCAATAAAAAGGCGCCTCGAGGGCGCCAATGTTGATGAAATTAGAAGGAGTTAGAGCGCGTTTCCACGTGGCAGAACCTCTTCTGGGAAGATGAAATTTTCATGGGGCTGGTCGGCCGGGGCCATCCAGGCTCTTAAACCTTCATTCAAAAGAATATTCTTTGTGT
>VFLB01000057.1 GCA_009914645.1 Synechococcaceae bacterium Bin_79_3 | reverse complement strand
TGGAGCCAGCTCCGGCCGCCAGTAGCGCAGCAATGGTTGTTGCAGATCAGAGCAGGCTTGATTTAATTCTCGATGGATTTCGCGAGCAAAAGGGTGGGTGGCATCTATTACCCAGCGGCAAGGCCAAGAACTTATGGCAGCCTTCAATTTTTCCCCGGCACCTAACGCTCCGATCTTTATTTCTAGGCACGGATGGCTTGGATAAACCCTTGCTGCAGCTTCCGAAACCACACTTACCCTTAAATGCCACCCCTTTCCCAGCAGGTTGTTGGCGAGATAGGGCCCTTCGCCCGTACCACTGAGTAGCCAGAGCCGCTGGTGGCTGGTACCTAATTGGGGGAGAATAAAAGCCACGGTTGCGTTTTTGTTGTGAATCAATGCCTGCTGGAAGTGGAAGTGCTGGAAGCTCCAAAAATCAGATACACCCAAGACAACCAAACTCCGATCGCTGAAATGGCAGTGAGGCTTGAGGGATTAAGACCTGAAGACCCCGCTGGTGAATTGAAAGTGGTGGGTTTTGGCAGCTTGGCCCAAGATCTGCAGAATCGCGTAGTGGTTGGTCAACGCTTGGTTGTAGAGGGTCGCTTGCGGATGAATACGGTGGCCCGCGCTGATGGAGTGAAAGAGAAAAAAGTGGAATTCACACTTTCTCGCTTACATCCTTTTGGGGCGCCTTCTGTTTCATCTGCAGCTTCACTCTCCCCAGCTGCCGCCATCCCTGCTGCTCCTATTCCTGTAGCGGCGCCAACCAAGGTAACTACATCCGCTGCGCGTTCATCAGATGCACCAAGTTGGAATACTGGCCCGCTAGTTGATCTTCCAGAAGATGAAATTCCTTTTTAACCAGAAGCTGAAGCTTAAAAATTAATTTTGCTTTGATTTTTCGCATGCCAGCTCCAACAGCTGGCCCAGTTCCCTCTCGAGGGCTGCTAAATCCAGGCGCAATTCAGGCCACTTGCCGCCATCGAGTTCTCTTAGCAACCAACGGCGATCCTGCTCAAGGACCTGTATCAGTTCTGCAGCACCATTGCATTCATCCGTCATTCGACTATTGCTCATTTTTTTAAATAAACTCCCGCAATCTGCAGGGCTTTAGGAGAGGATAGCGAAATGCAAGGTCTCTTTTCACCTGGTTCTGTTTTAACCGTATTGGGTTCGGTGCTCACGGTTATCGGTTCTGTTGCGTATGCCACAGACGCTCCCAATTTGAGTTTGCCAACGATTTTCTACGGCATTCCAATTTTTCTTGGGGGTCTAGCTCTTAAATCATCAGAACTGCCCCCCGTGCGCCGGCTTACGCCTGCGGCTCAATGCAAAGAGCTGAGGGAATCCAGCGCCACCGAGGGCCAACTGAAGTTGCTTAAGGATGTTGTGAGGTGGCGTTATGGCCAAAAAGCCCATCTAGAAAGTTCCCTAGAAGCCCTCAAGCTTTGGGATGACGACAACCCACCCCAGATTGAAACTATCGAGGAATACAACCATGAAGGGCGTTATGCCTTGCGGTTACGAGTTAGCTTCAATTCGGTGTCAAGGGAGCGCTGGCAGGCTCTGGAGGGAAGGCTTGGCAGATTTTTTGGGCCTGGCCTAGAAGCGCGTTTGGAAGATGAAGGGCCCGGTGCTTTAAATATCTGTTTTATTCAGCCATGCCAATAGATCCGCAGATTTCCAACCACGACGCCCTGCGGGTGGAAGTGCTGAGCGAAGCACTGCCTTTTATTCAACGTTTCAGTGGCCGCAGGGTCGTTATTAAATACGGCGGTGCCGCGATGGTGGAACAACACCTTCGTGAGGCAGTTTTTCGTGACATCGCGCTTTTAGCAAGTGTTGGGGTGCGCCCTGTAGTGGTACATGGGGGCGGGCCAGAGATCAATCAATGGTTAAAGCGGCTAGCAATTGAAGCAGTTTTTCAAGAGGGTTTGCGTGTTACGGATCCCGCCACAATGGATGTGGTGGAGATGGTTTTGGTGGGCAGGGTTAATAAGCAGATAGTTAATGGTTTAAATCAAGTTGGGGGAAAGGCTGTGGGTTTCAGCGGCGCCGATGGAGACCTTGTAAGGGCACGAACCCATGGCGATGGTTCCCTTGGTTTAGTGGGTGATGTGGCGAGGGTTGACCCTGCTGTGATTATTCCCCTTTTGGATTTGGGCTACATCCCTGTGATTTCTAGCGTTGCTCCAAATTGCAAAGGTCAGTCTTACAACATCAATGCAGACACAGTGGCCGGTGAATTAGCAGCTGCTCTTGATGCTGAAAAACTAATACTTCTCACAGATACCCAAGGTATTTTGCGAGATCGCAATGATCAAGGTTCCTTAATTCGCCATAGCAGTTTGGCCGAAGCTAGGGAACTTATTTCCACCGGGGTGGTGGCTGGTGGGATGGTGCCCAAAACTGAATGCTGTATTCGCGCTCTAGCGCAGGGGGTTAGAGCTGCTCACATCGTTGATGGACGCGTGCCCCACGCTCTTTTGCTTGAAATTTTTACTAAAGAGGGAATCGGCACGATGGTGGTAGGCAGCAGCATGGGTTAAGGCAAATGCAACCTGAAGTGCGCAGCGCCCTTGCTTCTGGCGAATATCGCAAAGTGGTTGATTTGCTGCTGCCACTGAAAGCGCAATTGCCGGCGTCTTGCAGCGAAGGGGCCGAACTAAGGCTTTGGCTCGCCACCGGTTATCAAGGTTTAAACGAGCAAGCAAGTGCAGTTGCATGTTGCCGCGAGGTTTTGTTATTTGGTGGCAGTGAACAACGCCGCCAGGCGCAAGCTGTATTGGCAATTATTGAAGCTCCGGTTTTGCAGCGTCAGAAGGAATGGTGCATTGAATTACCCAGCCTTGGCGATAGCCCGCCCCTTGAAGGATTAGCTAAAGGGGTTAGCAAGCCAAACAAAAAGCTTGTTTGTAAAACAGGCGCTCCGCCTGCACCACCTGTGGGCCGCACCAGAGCGCCACTCGGTTTTGCCTTAGTTGCTGGTCTGTTTTTAGTTTTTATCACATTTTTATTGTCTGGTTGCGTGAGGGTTGATGGCACTATTGAATTTCACGGACCCGGCCGGCTTCAGTTTCAGCAGCAGTTGGAGCGGCAACCCCCCAGCCGCAGCAGTGTTATCAGGCTGCAGCAATTGGGGCCTCAAATAGAAGCTGAGCTGAAGAACTTCGAACAGCGTTATGGCATTGCTGTGCAAGCACCAAAACTGCAGTGGCAAGAACAGAACTGGCTAATTGGGGTGCAACAACAATTTAATTTGGAATGGGATTTAAATGATTTAGATCCAGTTGCTGGTTTGTCTTTACATCTACATTTAAAACCTTTGGCCCTCAAAGCTGTGGAGTTGGCAGAGCCGTTTGCGGTGCAACAAGAAAGTTCAACAACGTTGGATTGGCAGCTTTTGCCAGGTGAACTTAACAGCTTTGCTTTTTCTTGCTGGCGTTGGAGTGGTTTGGGTTTAGGGGCAATATTTATTTCTTTGTTGTTGGCGCTGAGCCTGCTACTGCAAAATTTGAGCTCTAAAGCTCTATTGGGTCGGGATCGATAGATAAATGAACTCCTTTTGGTAGTAATCGTCTAAGGATTTGTTCAGATGGCAGTGGTATTGGGCTATCGGGAGGCCCTTGCAGTAAAAGTTGCCAGCGGCTTAAGCCAGCTACCCGGGCCCTTGGAGCAGGGGCCGGACCAATCGCAAGCCAATTAGCTTCCTTTAGCTGATTGGCTACATGACTTAGCAAAGTAGCGGCGCCACTTGCGGTGAGGCTGGCATGCGGGCCGGCAAATCTGAGCAAACAGGCGCGGCTGTAGGGCGCGAGGCGAGCTATTCGCCTAACGGCCGCTTCCTCTTCTAAAAATTCACCGTAACTGCCTGCGATCAAATGTTGAATTACACGATGATCTGGGTCGTAAGTTTGGACCAAAACCTCTCCGGGTTGTTCGCCTCTGCCGGCCCGCCCTGCCAATTGCAGTAGTAGTTGCAAGCTTTGTTCCGCGGCCCGTAGATCAGGGCGATGCAGTAATCCATCGGCTGCTAACACTGCTGCCAAAGTCACTTTTGGTAAGTCCATTCCCTTTGCCAGCATCTGAGTACCAACTAAAACGTCTGCTTCCCCAGCGGCAAAACGCTCCAAAAGTTGCTTATGTCCATCGCGCCCTCTGGTGCTGTCTCTGTCAAAGCGTAAAAGACGTATTCCCTCAAGTTCAAGTTCAAGCTGTTCCAGAACTTTTTGGGTGCCAGCCCCAAATGGTTTAAAAGCTGTTGATCCGCACTGTCCGCAGTTAGTAGCTATTTCTTCTCTGTGGTCGCACCAATGACAACGCAGCCAGCTGTGGCCATCGGAATTGCGATGCACTGTTAATGAAACATCGCAATGGGGGCAAGTAACGGCTTGACCGCAACTACGACAGCTTAAAAAAGTGCTGTAGCCGCGTCTTGGCACCAGAACCACCGCTTGTTGCTTTCGTTCAGCCAAACCACTGAGCCGCTCTAAAAGAGGCCTACTCAGGAGACGTCGATTGCCATCTGCAAGTTCCAGCCGCATATCCACCACTTGCACTGGTGGTAGCGGCCTGGCTGCAATGCGCTGAGGCAAGCGCAGTAAGCCGATGCTGTTATTTGGTTTTTGGCAGGCGAGCCAGGTTTCAAGGCATGGGGTGGCACTACCTAAAAGGATCCTGCACCCTTCATGTTCCTGCCGTAAACGAGCCACTTCGCGGGTGTGATAACAAGGCATTGGTGCTTCTTGTTTATAGGAGCTGTCGTGTTCCTCATCAAGCACGATTAAGCCCAGTTTTGGTAGCGGCAAAAAAATTGCTGAGCGGGTTCCCACCACTACGCAAGGACTGCCCGAACGGCAATAACGCCAGGTGGCCAGACGCTCTCCTTCGCTTAACGCTGAGTGATAAGGCACTGCAGCATTGCCAAATCGCCGTTGGCAGCGTTCCAGTAATTGGGGGATTAAACCAATTTCTGGCGTAAGCATTAACACGCTCCTGCCGGCTTCCAGTTCAGGAATGCAACAACGCAGATAGATCTCAGTTTTACCGGAACCTGTTACTCCCCACAGCAGCCATTCCTTTTGCTCGCGCTGATACTGGAAAATCTGCAGCACATTGGCTTGATCTGGATTTAGTTCTGGCGGAATTTCAAGATTTCTTGCCGGGCTAGAAGGCCAGCCCTGGGGGGGTTTTGTTTGATTGCTTAGTTCAACTAATGCCTTTGCTTCAAGCAACTTCAATAGCGAACGGCTATACCCATTGAGAACAAGCTCTTGAACCGGCTTGGGCCCCTGTTGCTGCAAGAGTTCGAGCAAAAGTTGCTGCTTTGCAGTTACTGCAGTTGCAAGGTTTAGATGACTATGTCCTTGTTTTGGAATCGCCCTCGCTATAAGTTGCTTGCGACCCAAACCAACAGCCTGTTGTTTCTTGCCTAACCAGCCATTGGGTAAGGCGGTTTTAAGAACCTGAAAAGTAGCTGTATGGCATTGATTTGCCACTGCAATAAGTAACTTTTGCCATTTTTCATTTATTGCTGCAGGTTCGAGTCGCTCTAGTACGGGCTCAAGGCTGA
>VFLB01000008.1 GCA_009914645.1 Synechococcaceae bacterium Bin_79_3 | reverse complement strand
GCTAAAAATACACTTCCTTGTAGCCCAATCAATGGTTCCGCCCAGGTGCGACTGAGGTTGCCTTGCTTAATGAATTGCCTTGGGTTCTGCAACTGAGCCTCCACCACTAACTGAGCTTCTACCAGCCTCACTCCTGCATAGGGGATCAAAGTAAATTCACCTGGCACACCAACAGCTGCCTCCCGAGAGCCAAAGCGATAGCGCAATGCAAGATCATAGATGCCATTGATAGTACTAACTGTTGAATTACCGCTTAACAATCCGCTACTGGTATTAAAAGATTGCTGGGCCCCTAATTGGCTATAACTTACATCAGCAAGTAAACCAACACGTTTATACTCAACGCTCGCTCTCATCGCAAACGCAGACTGCAATTGTTCTCCAAAAATCACACTTGGATTTAGGGTGGTAACGGCATCAAAACCTTTTACCGTAGTGCTGGAATCCGCCCATGGGATCAGAGCATAAAATTCAGCCGTAGCGGCCCAATTAGAATCTGGAGCTGCTATCACAGGGGGAAGATCGGTCACAGCCTGAAAATATCAAAACCCAATATACCCAACACAAACAACTACACCAAGCAAATCAATTGCCAAGCCGTCCAAATGCAAATCAAATAAATGCTTAATCTTTCTCGAATTCGAATTATAACAATTGGCAAACAACGGTCAGGCTGGTGGCAAGAAGGTGCCTCAATGTATTCCAAACGTCTTCCAGGGCTAGAAATCACTGAGCTAAAAGATTCCACTGTTGAAAAAGAAGGAATCGCAATTCTGAATTGCCTTAAAAACAACGAACAATTAATACTATTAAGTGAAGATGGCGCTCAATACAACTCTCGCGAATTCGCACAAAAATTAAACAACCTAACGATTAATCGAATCGCAATCGCAATTGGTGGCGCCGATGGCCATAGCAAAAGCTTGAAAGATAAAGCAAACTTAATTATTAGTTTATCTGCCCTCACTTTTCCCCATGAATTAGCAAGATTAATTTTGCTCGAGCAAATTTATAGATCGAGCACAATTTTGCAAGGGGGGCCATACCACCGCGATTAAAAACACAATTAAGCCCTCTAAAAACCTAAGCGGCGAATACTGATGGCATAACCCTCAGCGCAATCAGCCATCATTAATAATCCAGAGCCGCCCCACACAATCCGCAAGGGCAAATCCAATAAACCAGCTCCCAACTCACGCGATGGGCTAAAGCCAAGCTTGCGGAAATAACGCAACAACTTGCGATGCTGCTGTTCATTATCGCGAATTGCCAATATCTGAGCTCTACGGCATGGGGTTTGCTCTAGCGCCCAAGCAAAAGTAGCAGCCCAAATTAGATCACCAACCCCCTGGGTTTGAGTACCTTGCACCCGCATCGTATCTAAGTGCAAACCCGAACCAATAGGTATAGACCAACCTTTCAACTCTCCGAGTAGCAGCATGCGATCCCCGTCCCTGCGAGCCACCCCCACCCGCAGTGTTTTCAGGCCTCCAAAACCACCAATCTGCAAGCGCAACAGCAAACCATGCTGGACTCCATAGCTTTCTAAGGCGGCAAGATCAGGCATTATTTCTTACCAAGATGCCTTTCATTGCGGGCTGCTGATAATTGAATTTGTTGTTGGCGATCTGAAAAACGCTCACGATCCTTTTCATTAAAATGCCCCAGGCAATGGCAACAACTCACCCCCTTTTCATAGCTGGGCAGGGAGCGATCTGCAGCAGCTAAAGGCATTCCGCAAGCAAAGCAAAGGCTATATTCGCCAGGCTTAAGTTGATGATCCAAGGCAACCCGCTGATCAAAAACAAAACAATCCCCTTGCCAACTGCTGTGCTCGGGCGATACTCGCTCCAGATATTTAAGAATTCCACCCTCTAAATGGTGAACATCCGTAAAACCTTCAGCTAACAAATGGGCAGTTGCTTTCTCACAGCGTATACCGCCGGTGCAAAATAAAGCTAGCTTTTCAGCCTTGTGCTGCTCCATTAAGGGCTTTAGATGCCGCTCTACCCAAGCTGGAAAATTGCGGAAATTATCAAGTTCTGGATTAATTGCACCAGGAAAAGTGCCCACACCAATTTCATAACTGTTACGTGTATCAATAACTAACATGTTGGGTTGGTTGATAAATTCATCCCACTGCTCAGCTGCCACATACGCGCCCACCTGCTGCTGCGGATTCACTTCAGAGATGCCAATTGTGACGATCTCCTGTTTAATTCGAATTTTAAGGCGATGAAAACATTGACTCATACTCCAACTATATTTAACTTCTAAATCTTTAAATTCTATTTCTTCTTGCAGTAAACAAATGAATTCTTTTATGCCAACTTCTGGCCCGCACAATGTGGCATTTATTCCCTCTGACGCCAAGAGCAAAGTTCCCTGCAGCTGTTCTAGCTCTGCCTTATCAAGCAAGCGCTTGCGCAGGCTCTCTAGCTGGTTGAGAGCTGTGAATTTATAAAATGCTGCTACTAAGTAAGTCAAGGATTAATCAAGCAACGATGAAGGGCTGCACCCCTGCGGCTGCAAGCAGTGCCTGATCGGTTTCCACCTTTGGATTAGAGGTAGTGAGCAAAGTATCACCATAAAAGATGGAATCTGCCCCCGCCAACAAACAAAGAATCTGAGCCTCTTGGCTTAATTGTTCCCTACCAGCACTCAACCTCACTCGGCTGTGGGGCATCAAAATTCGAGCGGTTGCCACCATACGCAACAAATCAAGATTTTCATAGGGTTGCTGGTGCTCCAAAGGGGTGCCTTCAACAGCTACCAAGCCGTTGATCGGCACGCTTTCAGGGTGAGGATTAAGGCTTGATAAAACTTGCAACAAAGAAGCACGATCCCTGAAAGTTTCGCCCATGCCGATAATACCTCCGCAGCAAAGGTTGATCCCCGCCTGCCGCACTAATTGCAAAGTATCTAAGCGTTCTTGATAGGTGCGAGTGGTTATTATTTCACTGTAATGTTCAGGGCTGGTATCAAGGTTGTGGTTATAAGACGTGAGCCCAGCTTCAGCCAACCTATGGGCTTGATCAGCATTCAACATGCCCGCGGTAACGCAAGCCTCCATCCCAAGCTTTCGCACTCCCTTCACCATCTCAAGCATTGCTTCAAAGGGAGCTCCAGCGCGAATTTCCCGCCAGGCCCAACCCATACAAAATCTTTGCGCCCCTGCTTGTTTTGCTGCTTCTGCCCGCTCAAGAACAGCTGTCACCTGCAGCTCTAGCTCCGGCCTGCCACTCACATCACTGCTGTTGTGCATGGATTGAGGGCAATAGGCACAATCTTCTTCGCATCCGCCAGTGCGGACACTCAACAGGGAAGCCAACTGAACTCGATAGCCGGGATTTGCTGCACGGTGCACCTGCTGGGCTTGCCAAAGTAAATCCACCAATGGCAATGAAAGTAACGCTTCAATTTCACTCAAGCTCCAGTTGTGGCGTATTTCAACTGTCATGGCTGCACCTCCAATACTCCGCCAAAACGACGGCGTCTGCCTTGATAATCTCGCAAGGCTGTTTCTAAAGCAGCCCCATCAAAATCAGGCCAAAGCACTTCCGTAACGTGAAATTCAGCGTAGGCCAGCTGCCAAAGCAGGAAATTACTAAGGCGATATTCACCACTTGTGCGAATTAATAAATCGGGATCACGATCTCCTGCTGTATGCAATTCCTGGCCAAGTAAATGTTCATTAATCGCTTCCGGATCCAATTCACCCCGCTTAACGCGGCGAGCTAGAGCCCTAGCTGCTTGGACCAATTCATCTCTACTGCCGTAGTTGGTGCATACATTGAAGTGAATGCCACTGTTGTTTTGTGTTTTGGCTGAGGCGGCAGCGATCAGATCTTGCAGGCCTTCTGGCAAGGCGGTGAGATCACCTAAAAAACGAATCCGTACCTGTTCATTTTGTAAAGCTTCTAATTCCTTTGCTAGCACTCGCTCAAACAAGGTCATGAGGAAACTCACCTCTTCCCCAGGCCTAGCCCAGTTTTCGGTGGAAAAGGCGTAAGCGGTGAGGGTGCCTATGCCCCAGTTGTTGCAGAGCCTAAGGGTGGTTTTCAAAGCCTCTACCCCCTTGCGATGGCCCATTACCCGCGGCAAACCGCGCTGACAGGCCCAGCGACCATTGCCATCCATAATCACCGCCACATGAGCTGGCAAGCGAAGGGGATCCAAGCCTTCAGGCAAGCAAAATTGTTTGTTGGGGCATGGCACCACCACCTGGGGCCGGCTCATGGGGAATTCCTGGGCACAGATTCGGCGAGTTCAGCGCCGGATTTTGATTTTAAAAGCGTACGCGCCTGGCGCCTACGCCGATCCCCCGACTGCAATTGCAAAGCCTCCCCCAATAAAGCCCGCAACCGTTCCCTAGTAATAGGGCGCTCAAACTTGCCTTGGCAAGCCAGTGAAATTGTGCCTGATTCTTCACTCACCACCACGCATAAACAGCGCTCGTGCCGTTCTGTTAAACCCAGGGCAGCCAGATGACGGGTGCCGTGGCGGGTAATGCTTTGGCGCGAAAGGGGCAAGATCACACCTGCTGCTGCAATGCGATTTGCCTGAAGTAATACCGCACCATCATGTAATGGAGTTTCAGAAGAAAACAAATTCAGCATTAAATCAACCGAAAGCAAGGCATCGATCTGAACGCCGGGATTAAGAAAATCTTCTGGCCTGAGATCACTGCCAAGATCCAAAACCACCAAACCACCACAACGACGTTTTGAAAGTTGGCCAACCGTATCCACCAAAATATCTACGGTGCTGGAATCTTGCTTTCCAGATTGACGGCTTCCAAGCAACACATCTAAACGTCCTGTACCGAGCAATTCCATTAGCCGCCGCAATTCCCCTTGCAATAAAATCGCTAAAGCAAGGCCGCACACCAACACCAAAGCTTCCATCAATTTGGAAGTGAGGGGAAGATCACCGAAGCGCTGCAGCAACCAACCCACAGCTACCAGCAGTAAGTACCCACGCAGTAGCCACAAAGTGCGTGGTTCAGTAACGCGGCCCAGTAAAAGAAATCCGAGGCTGGCAGCAAAAAATAGGTCGAGTATTAACCGCAGCCAGAGCACTTAAACCACCTCTCGTGCATCACATCAATTTAGCGATTTCAAGCGTTCTGGCAGCACGTCGTAGCGCAGCAGCTCGTCTGACCTTTCGCGTCGCTGTACCAATTCAGCGCGACCATCAGCCACCAAAACCGCTGCAGGCCTTGGAATTCGGTTGTAGTTGGAAGCCATCGAAGCGTTGTAGGCACCAGTGGCAAGCACCACCAAGACATCGCCAGGCTTACTGGCAGGCAAATCAAGGTTGCGCAACAGCACATCCCCAGATTCACAGTGCTTACCTACCAAAGTAACTTTTTCCACTGCTGGAGCAGCGGATTGATCCGCCAAACAGGCCGTGTATTCGGATTGATAGGTAATGGGTCTGGGGTTATCACTCATGCCCCCATCTACCGCCACGTATGTACTGAAACCAGCTATTTCTTTCCTGCTTCCAATTTGATACAGCGTTATCCCGGCGCTCGCCACTAAGGAACGGCCTGGCTCACAAAGCAAGCGTGGCAAATCAAGCCCCCGCTCCTTGCAGGCCCCTGCAATTGCTTCCGCTACCACCTGAACCCAGCAATCGATGCTGGGGGGATCGTCGGAGTTCACGTAACGAATACCAAGGCCACCACCCACATTCAAATCGGTAACGTTATGGCCGAGGGAACGGGCAAGAAGCAGAGCATCAGCTAAAACCGCCGCAAGATCGCGATGGGGGGTTAACTCAAAAATTTGTGAGCCGATGTGGGCGTGCAAACCACGCAAATGGGCCCAGCTGCAGTTGGCTAAAAACCGCAAAACCGTTTCCAACTGGTCGGGATCAAAGCCAAACTTGCTATCTAAATGACCAGTGCGGATGTATTCATGGGTATGGCATTCAATGCCAGGGGTAAACCTCAAGAGCAGGGGAACCTTGCTGGAAAGACCCTGGCAAAGCTCTTGCAACAACTCAAGATCACGCCAATTATCTACCACTACAGCCACCCCATGCTGAAGCGCTAATTGCATTTCTTCAGCTGATTTGTTGTTGCCATGCAAAACAATCCGCTCAGGTGGCATTCCCCCTTCCAAAGCGGTTAGCAATTCCCCTGCTGAAACTGCATCAAGTCCAAGACCCTCTGATGCAACAAGAGCTGTAATCGCCAAACTGCTATTTGCTTTGGATGCGTAGATAGCTAAGGAAGGGCCAGGGTAGTGGCGAAGGAGAGCTTCTCTATAAGCAACGCAAGCCTGCCTCAGGCTTAGTTCATCAAGCACATATAAAGGAGTACCAAATCGAGCTGCTAGATCGCTAAGTAAGCAACCTCCAACACGCAAACGCCCCTGGGAATCAAGCTCGGTGCTTATTGGTGCAAGATTGCGATTTGGACTTTCCAAATCAATATCCCCGTCTGCCCAGGGCAGCGAGGTTTTAGGCAACCCGGGGGAACTTGCCATGCTGATCACAATGCCATCAGAACCATCACCCCATTCTTTCAGCACTTCGGCCCCAACAAAGCTTGATTTGAACGCAATCGACGCTTGTTCAGCCCTTGATCAGCGGGTTTTCGCGGGATTTTGGACCGCCACCCAATGGCATCAGGAACTGCAATCAATAAACAACCTTTGCTTTGGGTATTGGTGCGTTGAGAAACCAAATCAGCTAATTGGCTTGATATGCGGTTGCGTAGTAGCAGAAGAGCTTCAAATCAGCATGGTGGCAGTGGATCCAAATAAACAACAGCAGGGGCTGGGGCGCAGCCTGCTGAAGGCTTTGCTCGAATGCGCCAAAAGCATGGGTTGCAAGGTGGCCAGCCTTGAGGTTTCAGCAAAAAACAAGGCCGCCATCGCCCTATATGAGCAAGCTGGCTTCATAACCTGTGGAATCCGTAAGAGCTACTACCGAAATGGCGACAATGCATTGATTAAAGTGAAGCAATTTTGTGAAGTTTTGACGTAGTGATTACCGGCCAAAATAATCAGTAGCAGCCAATACTTTTTATTGATTTCAATTAAAATATTCCCCAAACCGCTGCGATCGGATTTCCCCCCACAACAACCCTCTAGTTCCTGATAGGTTTATTGCATTCGAGGGCTCAGCCTAAAACCATGTTCGAGCGGTTCACCGAAAAAGCCATCAAAGTGATCATGTTGGCCCAAGAGGAGGCTCGTCGCTTGGGCCATAATTTTGTGGGAACTGAGCAGATATTGTTGGGTTTGATCGGAGAAGGCACAGGAGTTGCCGCAAAAGTACTCAAATCGATGGGCGTAAATTTAAAAGATGCTCGAGTGGAAGTTGAAAAAATTATCGGGCGCGGTTCTGGTTTTGTTGCTGTTGAAATTCCGTTCACCCCTAGGGCAAAAAGAGTACTTGAGTTATCTCTTGAAGAGGCTCGTCAGTTAGGTCATAATTACATCGGTACTGAACATTTATTGCTCGGATTAATTAGAGAAGGTGAGGGTGTAGCGGCAAGAGTTCTTGAAAATTTAGGAGTAGATCTTGCAAAGGTTCGTACTCAAGTAATCCGCATGCTCGGTGAAACAGCCGAAGTAAGTGCAGGCGGTGGAAGCAAAGGTTCAACCAAAACGCCAACCCTTGATGAATTTGGCAGCAACCTCACCCAATTAGCTGCAGATGGAAAGCTGGATCCAGTTGTGGGTAGACAAAATGAAATTGAACGGGTAATCCAAATACTCGGACGTCGCACTAAAAACAATCCAGTTTTAATTGGTGAACCAGGTGTTGGTAAAACAGCTATTGCAGAAGGCTTAGCTCAACGCATAATCGATGGCGAGATTCCAGATATTCTTGAAGAAAAACGTGTACTTACATTAGATATAGGTTTACTTGTTGCTGGTACTAAATACAGAGGGGAGTTTGAGGAGCGTCTTAAAAAAATAATGGAAGAGATCCGCGGTGCAGGAAATGTAATTTTAGTAATTGACGAAGTTCACACCTTAATTGGTGCTGGAGCAGCTGAAGGTGCAATTGATGCTGCAAATATCCTAAAACCAGCTCTCGCAAGGGGAGAACTCCAATGTATTGGTGCAACTACTCTTGATGAGTATCGTAAACATATCGAAAGGGATGCTGCATTAGAAAGAAGATTCCAGCCAGTAAACGTTGGTGAACCATCAGTTGCTGAAACTATTGAAATTTTACAAGGTTTAAGGGAGCGTTATGAAACGCACCACAGATTAAAAATCTCCGATGAAGCCCTTGTGGCAGCAGCAACCCTTGGTGATCGCTACATCTCTGATCGTTTTATGCCTGACAAGGCAATAGATCTAATTGATGAAGCTGGCAGCAGGGTGCGTTTACTCAATTCTAAATTGCCGCCAGCTGCAAAAGAATTAGATAAACAGTTGAGGGTTGTGCAGAAAGAAAAGGAAGTGGCTGTTCGGGAACAGAATTACACAAAAGCTGGTGAATTACGCGATAAGGAGGTGGAATTGCGTGAACAAATGCGTGGTATCACCCAGGCCCGTCGCGATGAATCCACACCAGCTCCTGATGGTGAATCCACTGAATCCAATCCTCCCGAAGTTTCTTCTTTTGAGGGAACGCCAGTTGTAAGTGAAGAAGATATTGCTCAGATCGTTGCTTCATGGACCGGCGTACCGGTACAAAAACTAACTGAAACAGAATCAGTTAAATTGTTAAATATGGAGGAAACCCTCCACCAACGCTTGATTGGGCAAGATGAAGCAGTTAAGGCTGTTTCAAAAGCGATTCGTAGGGCCCGCGTTGGTTTAAAAAATCCAAACCGGCCGATTGCGAGCTTTATCTTCTCTGGCCCCACTGGAGTTGGCAAAACTGAACTCACAAAAGCATTAGCCGCATATTTCTTTGGCAGTGAAGAATCGATGATTCGCTTAGACATGAGTGAATACATGGAACGCTTCACAGTTAGCAAGCTGATTGGTTCACCTCCTGGCTACGTGGGCTTTAATGAAGGCGGACAGCTTACAGAGGCGGTACGCCGCCGCCCTTATACCGTTGTATTGTTCGATGAAATCGAAAAAGCTCATCCAGATGTCTTTAATCTTCTGCTGCAATTATTAGAAGACGGCCGCCTAACAGACTCGAAAGGACGCACCGTAGATTTTAAAAATACTTTAATAATAATGACCTCTAACATTGGTTCT
>VFLB01000023.1 GCA_009914645.1 Synechococcaceae bacterium Bin_79_3 | reverse complement strand
GGCCAAATCGCTAAACGCCAGGCGGTGATGAATCCGGAAAATACTTTTTATTCGGTAAAACGTTTTATCGGTCGCCGCGTTGATGAGATAAATGAAGAAGCTAGTGAAGTGAGTTATGGCGTAGAGAAAAGTGGCGCCAGTGTAAAAGTTAAGTGCCCGGTATTAAGCAAGTTATTTGCCCCTGAAGAAATTGCAGCTCAAGTGTTGCGCAAGCTGGCGGAAGATGCTGGTAAGTATCTCGGTGAACCGGTTACCCAAGCAGTAATTACTGTTCCTGCTTATTTCAATGATTCCCAGCGCCAAGCCACAAAAGATGCCGGCAAAATCGCTGGTTTAGAGGTGTTGCGGATCATCAATGAGCCAACGGCAGCTGCACTTGCCTACGGCTTGGATAAAAAGAGCAACGAACGTATTTTGGTGTTTGACCTTGGCGGCGGCACCTTTGATGTTTCTGTGCTTGAGGTGGGAGATGGGGTGTTTGAGGTGCTATCTACCTCCGGTGATACCCACCTTGGTGGTGATGATTTCGACAAGGTGATTGTTGATTATCTCGCCGATAGCTTTAAGGCAAATGAGGGCATCGATCTACGCCAAGATAAGCAAGCTTTGCAACGGCTTACCGAAGCTGCTGAAAAAGCCAAGATCGAACTTTCCAGCGCCACCCAAAGTGAAATTAATCTCCCATTTATTACCGCTACCCCTGAAGGCCCTAAACATCTCGATCTAAATCTCACCAGGGCGAAATTTGAAGAATTGGCATCCAAACTGATCGATCGCTGCAAAGTGCCGGTGGAGCAGGCCCTTAAAGATGCAAAACTTTCTTCCAGCGAATTAGACGAAGTGGTGATGGTGGGTGGTTCCACCCGCATCCCCGCTATTCAAGGTTTGGTTAAAAGGGTTACTGGAAAAGATCCAAACCAAACTGTTAACCCCGATGAAGTGGTGGCCGTTGGCGCTGCTATTCAAGGCGGTGTATTAGCCGGTGAAGTAAAAGACATTCTTCTATTGGATGTAACACCCCTTTCGCTTGGGGTGGAAACCCTTGGCGGTGTGATGACCAAGATGATCAGCCGCAACACCACCGTACCTACCAAAAAAACTGAAACTTATTCCACTGCAGTGGATGGTCAAACAAATGTCGAAATCCATGTGCTTCAAGGGGAACGGGAAATGGCTTCCGATAACAAAAGCCTTGGTACCTTCCGCCTTGATGGCATTCCTCCTTCCCCCCGTGGGGTGCCTCAAATCGAAGTAACTTTCGATATCGATGCAAACGGCATCCTCAGCGTTACTGCAAAAGATAAAGGTAGCGGTAAGGAGCAAACAATTTCTATCACCGGTGCCTCCACCCTTAGTGATAATGAAGTTGATAAAATGGTTAAAGATGCTGAAGCTAATGCCAGCGCCGATAAAGAACGCCGCGAAAAGATTGATCTAAAAAATCAATCTGAAACCTTGGTTTATCAAGCTGAGAAACAACTTACCGAGCTGGGCGATAAAATATCTGCGGAAGATAAAGGTAAAGTGGAAGGTTTCGCTAGCCAGTTAAAAGAGGCTATTGAAAAGGAAAACTTTGAAGCGATGAAAACTGTGCAAGAGCAATTGCAACAGGCCCTTTATGCCGCTGGTGCTTCTGTTTATCAACAGGCAGCAGGGGC
>VFLB01000215.1 GCA_009914645.1 Synechococcaceae bacterium Bin_79_3 | reverse complement strand
TACCAAATCCCCGCAGTCGTTTAGCAGTAATTGAAGGTGCTAGCCATTTTTCTGCAGTGGGCCTTGAAAAAGAACAAGCGTTAATGCATTTGGGTGCAGATTTTGTTGGCAAGGATCCGCAACAGGTGCAAACAATGTTGCTGGAAATCCAAATCAGCTTTTTGCGCAGTATCGAGGAGGGGCAATCAGCGCCGCTGGGTGTATTTAATGAGGGTGCAGTGCAGGCCTATGTGATCGATCGCAAGCTGCTCAAGCAATTGCGGCCTCAGCAGCATTTTTCAGAAGTTGAGGCGGGGATCCAATAGGGCTACCAACACATCAACCACCAAACTCACCAGCACCACTAAAGCTGCCACCACCACCACAATTCCTTGCACTAAGGGGTAATCGCGCCGGTTGATTGCTTCTTGTAATTGATTTGCGATACCTGGCCAGGAAAAGATCACCTCGATTAAAAGAGCCCCTCCCACTAAAGAAGCCACCGTGATCCCAGCAATTGTGAGCATCGGCAGCAGAGCATTTGGAAGGCCATGGCGCAATACAACTTGTGTTTCGCTGATGCCACGGCTGCGGGCCGCTTCCACATAATCGGAACGCAATACACGGCGCAGATTTAGCCGCAAGGCGTTATCAAAAATTCCGCTTAATAACAGCCCCAAGGTGAAAGCTGGTAAAGCGAGGTGGCGCAACGCGCCGCTTACCACCTGCCAATTACCTTGCAGCACCCCATCAAGCAGATAGAAGCCTGTGCCACTCGGTGGCACCAAGGTTGGCGGGAATCGCCCCCCCACTGGAAACCAACCCAGGCCCACCGCAAATATCAGTTGCAACACCATCGCGGCCCAAAAACTTGGTAACGCATAGGTGCCGATTCCATATAAGCGTCCCGCTAAATCAATTTTTCCCTCTGGTTTTGCAATACCGCTAAAGCCAGCGATTAAGCCCAACACGATTGCGATTATTAGGGCTGCAAATCCCAATTCAATGCTGGCGGGCAAGGCATCCCGCACAATTGCCCCCACAGACTTGGCACTAACCATTGAGGTGCCGAGATCACCCTTAAGCAGATCACCTAAAAAATCTAAATATTGCATTGGAAGTGATTGATCTAAGCCCAATTGCTGTCGCAACTGTTCCCTGGCGGCAGCGCTGGCGCGGCTGCCAAGTAAGGCATCTACCGGATCACCCGGTGCCACTCGCAGCAATAGAAATACCAAGCTTGAGATCAGCCAAAGCATCACTGGTGCCAGCAGCAGCCTGCTAGCGAGATAACGCAGGAGCTTGTTGCTGCGATCCATTCCTATCGAGCCCCCTTTTGTATCTGTAACTGGGCAAGGATTAAGCGGCCGCTGCCATCAAAACGTGGTGTACTTATCGGCGGCCGCGCCCAGGCCCTTGAACGCACTAGCCAAATTGGTAAGTAAGGAACTCCAAGGGCTGCACGCTGCTGAACGGTTTTGAGCATTTCTAAGCGGGCGGGGCCAGTAATTTGCTCAGTTTCTAAAAGTTGTTTCTGCAAACCTGGTGCGGCCCAAAAACTACCGCTCGCGGCGCTTTCACCTTCTAAACACACATAACCCTGGGGGCGTTTGCAGGCCAGTAATGGCACGAGGTAGTTATCAGGATCGGGGTAATCTCCCGACCAATCCAACATGATCAGCTGAAATGCACCATCTCCAAGTTGCCGATAGGCGGTGGTGGATTCCATCCCCGTGATTTTTAGCTGCAGGCAATCACCGAGCTTTGCATTCAACATCTCCTGCCAGGTAAGGGCAAAAAGACGATCGGTTGGCACATTTGAACGATAGGTGAGATTTAACGCCAAGGTTTTGCCTGCGCAGTAGCCCTCCTGCTCAAATAACTTGCGGGCGGCAGCAAGGTTTTGCTCCGGCCAGCCCGCTTTTGCTCCGGCCAAGCTCGGCGGCACAAGGCCATAAAGCGGTGTACGGATGTTGTCGCTCACCCTGGCGCTGATCTGGGGGCGATTGAGGCTATAGGCCAAGGCTTGTCGTAATCCGAGGCGATTTAAGGGGGGGCGATCGCTCAATACGCTGAGATAACCGATTTCTAGTGCTGGCCCCACCCCTTCTCGCAATACGCCCTGCTGGGCCTCT
>VFLB01000018.1 GCA_009914645.1 Synechococcaceae bacterium Bin_79_3 | reverse complement strand
ATACTGGGGGAAAACCTCAAAAAAGACCTACCAGCTGTGCTTGCACAATTGAGGTTGAGTATTCAAGAACTTTGGCGCCGCAATGCTGCAGGTGATCTTTTTACCCCCACTTTTTGGCCAATAAATTTAAAGCCATTTTTTTGGCCCCTGCTTTCTTTCTTGTTTGTATTACTAATCAGCTTGCTATTTCTAAATATATTGCAACCTACTAAACAAAGTAGAGCAGATTCCACATTAAATATAGATGCGTTGCTTAACCCCGAGCAAATCGAAACAAGCCCTAAACCATCTATAGAAAATGAAGAATTACCTATTCAACATTTAACTCCAAGCCTTGATTTAAGCACTGATCCAGTAATTGATAGATTGCTTGAATTGTTACAGCCTAACGCTGATTCTCCACTAATTGCTTCGCTGCAGCCCTATCCAGAGGAAGGGCGACTGCTCATAATCCCAACCACAATCTTTCGAAAATTAAGTGTTAGTAAAATGCAAGAACAAGCAGATATCTGGTTAGAAAAATCTAATTCAATTGGATTTAGTAAATTGGGATTGCAAACCCAGGATGGGGTTGTTTTGGGTCGCTCTGCCCAGGTGGGCCAAGGCATGATTATGTTCATTCCCTTAAATCCATGAGTAATTTTCTTTGCCTGCAAGATTTGGCTGATTTATTTGGGCAGCCAATTGAACGCCGTGGATCAGCTTTAGATCCTGGCACTCTCGGCTGGAGTTTTGAAAATGTTTGCACCGATAGCCGTGCGCTGCAGCCCGGTGACTTATTTGTTCCGCTTAAGGGAGAGCACTTTGATGGTCATAATTTTCTTGAAGCAGCTGTTGCCGTTGGGGCGGCAGGAGCCCTTGTGGCAAGTAATTGGCATGGGGAAATTCCAGAACAACTTGCATATCTCCGTGTCGCAGACACCACTGATGCTTATCAAAAGGTTGCCTTGCTTTGGCGGCAATTTATGCAACTTCCTGTAGTAGCAGTAACTGGATCAGCAGGAAAAACAACCACCCGTGAATTAATTAAGGCCTGCCTGAACCCCCTTGGCAAGGTGGAAGCCAGCAGCGGCAATGAAAATAATGATATTGGTGTGCCCCGCACCCTGCTGAGGGCAAGGCCGCCATTGGCGGCTTTGGTGCTTGAGATGGGTATGCGCGGCTTAGGTGAGATAGATCGTCTTAGCCGCTGCGCGGAACCATCTATTGCTGTAATTACAAATATTGGAACAGCTCACATCGGTCGCCTTGGCAGCCGTGAGGCGATTGCAAAAGCAAAGTGTGAAATTACCGCTTCACTTAATCCCAATGGTCTGCTTGTAATTCCAGCTGGTGATCCATTGTTAGAAGCAGCGATAGCAAAGGTTTATAGCGGTCGGGTGATGCGGGTTGCCTTAAACGATGATGATTTGGGAGCGGGCACACCCGCTGCTGAGCTCATTGGCGAAATAAGTGCTAATGGAAAACAATTGCTACTTAATGAGCCATCACTTACGATTGATTTGCCTTTAGCTGGCGCTCATAATGCTCGAAATTTGTTACTTGCAATTGCTGTTGCTAAAGAATTATCTGTTGAATTAAATAGTCTTTGTAGGCTTGATGTGCAGCTGCCAGGCGGTAGGGCTCGCACAATTTCTTTGCAAGGAAAACTTTCAGGAGTTACTGTGCTTGATGAAACTTATAATGCTTCTCCTGAGGCAGTTTTAGCAAGCTTATCTTTATTGGCTCAGCAACCCGGTCGTTGTTTTGCCGTAATCGGCACAATGTTGGAATTGGGTGATAAAAGCGTGGCTTTGCATCGATTAGTTGGAGAACGCGCGTTGGCATTAGCTCTTGATGGATTGTTCGTGCTTGCTGCAGACAATGAGGCAGAGGCATTAATGGCAGGTGCATCTGGGCTGGATTTAGTAATGCGAGTGAATTCTCCAGAGGCCGCGGCAGATCAATTGCAAAAGATTCTTAAACCTGGTGATTATTTGCTTCTTAAAGCAAGTAGAGCAATAGCTTTAGAGAAGGTGATCCCACTTTTAGATTGCCAATAATTAATGATCGCTACTTTTCATTTTATTTAGAAAAGCTTCCTCTTGCTGTTCGTTTGCTAAACGACCTTCTTCAACAATAATTATTCGATCGGCTACATCAAGAATCTTATTATCATGGGTAACCATGATTATTGTGGTTTGTTGTTCTTTTGCTAATTCCTGCATTAATTTCACAACCGCTCTACCAGATTCCTTATCAAGTGCAGCTGTTGGCTCATCGCCCAATAGGATTTTGGGTTTGCTTACAAGGGCGCGGGCGATTGCTACTCGTTGCCTTTGGCCACCGGATAACTTTGCAGGAAAATAATCGGCTCTATCACCTAAGCCAACTTTGCTTAACATATCATCAGCTATTTGATCCATATTTTCTGAATAGTATTGCTCATGCAATTCAAGAGAAAGACGCACATTTTTTCTTGCGTTAAGAAACATCATTAGATTATGGGCTTGAAAAATAAAACCAACATTTAATCTCAATAGTGCAAGCTGTTTTTTACTGGCACCATTTAACTCTTCACCAAGTATTTTTAAGCTACCTTCTTGGCAGGATCGCAATCCCCCTAACATTGTTAGAAGTGTAGTTTTACCTGAACCGGAGGGCCCTGTACAGATAATTATTTGGCCAGGATAAATATCCAGGCTTAGATCCTTTAGGGCATGCTTTCGGTTCTCGCCACTACCAAACCAATGATTTACGTCTCTAAGGGAAATAATGGGGGCTTGTTGTGTATTAGCTGGAATAATATTATTCATTTAAAAAACATCCGCAGGATCTAATTTAACCAATTTCCGGGTTGCAAGAGCACCTGAACCAACACACATAATAAAGGTAAGGCCCAGTACCTGAACAGCGCGTAGGGTTGTCATGTATATAGTTAATTTTGTAACATTAGCAAGCAAAGCGTAAAGTCCAGCTGAAAGAAGAACCCCCGGTATAAAACCTGCAACCGCAAGAATGGCTGATTGTTGAATAACAATACTAATTACAAACATATCCCGATATCCCATTGCTTTCAATGTTGCATATTGAGGCAATGAGTTCATCACGTCACCAAATAAGATTTGGTAAACAATGATAGAACCAACAACAAAGCCCACTAAAACACCTAGCGTGAATATAAAACCCACCGAGGAGTTCTTCTTCCAGTAGGAAAGCTCAAGATCTGCTAACTCAGCTCTCGTTAGCACTTTTACATTTTTCGGCATTAATGGCTGTAACGCTTTTTGAATCGATATTGCTGATGCACCTGGCTTAAGATGAATTAATCCGAGTTGAATTTTTCTTGCTTGCTGATTAGGGAATAAATATAAAAAAGTTGCATCACTGGTAATTAAATTTGCATCAGCTGAGAATGTTGCTCCCAAGCTGAAAGTATCAACAATCTTCATTGATTTATCATTCACTTCAACCCTTGTTGATCCATTTTTCTTTAATTTTGCAAATATATCGCCATATTGTTTTTTTGCATTACGATCAAAAAACGCTGTGCCTAGAGGCTGTATCTTATATAAATTATTTGAAATTTCAGGGAAATCAAGTGTTGCTCTATCAAGGCCTACTCCATAAATGAAAATATCAAACTTTTGCTTGGTTTCAGGTGTTATCCAGCTACCCCTAGCAATTCGTAGCGGTGAAACTGCTGCT
>VFLB01000048.1 GCA_009914645.1 Synechococcaceae bacterium Bin_79_3 | reverse complement strand
TGCTTCATTAGAGGGATAGCGAAACATCAATTGCAGCGCAGCACCTGCGGCTTTGCGTTCGCAATGGGCATGATCAATTAATAATTCCTGCGGCTGGGCGATCGCCTGCTCAAGCCAGCGGTTACTGCTGGAATTCACCAACCAACGAATTGGCGTAATAGCGGCAATTGTCACTGAGTTTTAGAGCTCAAATGTGCCACCATCCCCTCAAGCGCCAAGAAGTAACTGCTAGCTCCAAATCCACATATCACTCCTATCGCTTTATCAGCTAAGTGGGAATTATGGCGAAATTGTTCCCGGGCGTGCACATTGCTCAGATGAAGCTCCACATAAGGCAATGCCACTGCAAGCAGGGCATCACGCATAGCGATAGAAGTGTGGGTGTAAGCGCCCGCATTGATCAAGATCCCATCAAATTCACCCTTAGCTAGCTGAATTTGATCCACCAAGACCCCCTCATGGTTGCTCTGCAAACAACTGAGAGTCGCGCCATAGCCATCAGCTCGCCGCCTTAATTCAACGTTGATCTGCTCCAAACTGGAGCTGCCATAAAGCCCCGGTTCGCGGCTTCCCAACAGGTTTAAATTCGGCCCGTGCAGCACCAAGATCCGCATGGCGACAGTCTTTTTTTTAACAAGCCTAAGCGTGGGGGTAGTGCACTGGTAAATTCTTGAGGTGTGATGCGGGTCGGTGCCCGAGTGGTTAATGGGGGCGGACTGTAAATCCGCTGGCTCTGCCTACGTTGGTTCAAATCCAACCCGGCCCATCACACGCCCTTGTAGCTCAGCGGTAGAGCACTCCCTTGGTAAGGGAGAGGTCACGAGTTCAATTCTCGTCAAGGGCTTATTACTAATTATGAGATCGTAAAATAAAAAAATGGAATCTTTTCTTCTTGCCTTCACGCTTCTTGCTCAAGCATGCACCTGTGCCTGCAATCCTCCAACTGTTGGCTATCAAAGCAACACTGGAAGTTGCATTTGCCCCTGCCAAGTGCAAACTAAACCCTTCTTAAATATTGATAGTTTAACTGGCCCCAAGGGGCCCGGCCCCTATGAATCTCCATCTAGCTGGAATGCACCAAACTGGGGAATAAATAACGATTACGGTGGCTTTGGTTGGGGTGGTTGGGGTGGCTGGCCAGTGGATTTCTACTAGGGTAATTATTGAATCTCAACACTTCTACGGTGCCGCAGGGAATCAAATAACGCTAATAGAAGTAATACAACACCAATCAAACCACTCAACCATTCAGGCAGATGCATATGCCACTGCTTTAGTAAAATGCCAGCCAACATCAGTAGCCCTAAGGCGCCAATGGCATAGTGAGCTCCATGCTCCAAATAAACCAAACTATCTAATGCTTTTTCACGGCTCAACATAAGCGTTAAAGAGCGGATAAATAGTGCTCCCAAACCCAAACCAGTAAGAATTAGAGGCAAATTGGTAGTAATTGCAAATGCACCAATAGTGCCATCTAAACTAAAGGATGCGTCAAGCAATTCTAAATAAAGCAAACTTGCTAAACCACCCCCTGCAGCCAAACGGCCTGCAGCTTCCTCCTCACTGCCAAAAGCTTCAGCAACTGATGTGCTTAATAATTGCAATACCAACCCAATCACCCCTGCCACTAAAACCTCGCCATGCAGACGCACCGGCAAGGCAGCAACTAAGAGCAAGAGCAATATCAATGCCAGTGCAACCTCTAATGCCTCCACCCTTCCCGCCGCACTTAGGCGACGTTCTAATGGTTTAAGCCAATGCAATGTTTTGGCTTCATTAAAGAAATAACGCAAAAATACCATCAACAAAAACATACCGCCAAAGGCCAAAATCCTTGGCTCGGCAAGATCTAATAATTCCTTGTAATGCTGTGGATGATGCAATGCAGCATCAAGAGCTTCGCCAACCCCCACGCCACCGGCAAGGCACACCAAAGCGAGGGGGCCCGCAAACCGCACACCAAAAACAGGGATCACCAATCCCCAGGTAAGAAAAAATCGTTGTTGGCCTGCGGTGAGCTGATCAAGCACCCTGGCATTCACAACTGCATTATCAAAGGAGAGGGAAATCTCCAATAGCAACAACACAAAGGTGATCCAAGCCGCCTCTAGCCCCGCCATACCAAGCACCAAAGCAAGGCCCAAGGCGCAACAGCCAAGAGGAAAAACCAAATACTTGAGATAACGCTGCATTAGAGGATTTGTGCCAAAAAGCGCTGAGTGCGCTCGTGTTTGGGGTGATTAAAAAATTGATCTGGTGGTGCTATTTCCACCACTTGCCCCTCATCCATCAAAATAACCCTATCTGCCACTTCACGGGCAAAAGCTACCTCATGGGTAACAACTACCATAGTCATTCCGTCAAGCGCTAATAAACGCATCACATCTAACACCTCACGCACTTTTTCAGGATCTAAAGAACTCGTTGGTTCATCAAATAACATTAATCTCGGCTCCATGCACAAAGCCCTAGCGATTGCCACCCGCTGTTGCTGGCCACCACTTAATTGCCCAGGAAATTTATAAGCCTGCTCGCTAATACCCACCCGTTCCAACATTGATAAAGCCTGCTGAATAACATCCTCCCGTTTACGCTTACGCACCCAGGTGGGTGCTAGCAATAAGTTATCGAGCACCGATAGATGGGGGAAAAGATTGAACTGCTGAAACACCATTCCCACCTCACGGCGCACGGCATCAATATTACGCAGATCATTATTTAGCTCCATCCCGTCTACCACAATAGAACCCTCTTGATAATCCTCTAATGCATTAAAAGTTCGTAGAAAAGTGCTTTTCCCTGAACCAGAAGGCCCCATGATCACTACCTTTTCGCCGCGAAATACCTCTAGATCAACCCCTCTTAAAACATGAAACCCATTGGGATACCACTTCTGCACCCCCTTAGCTTGAACCATTAATTGCTTTGTTGGTTGCATCACTGAATTTTCAAGAATAGTTAGTGGCAAGTCTTTTTTCCAAGGCGCGGCTGCCTAATGCCAATGCCGCACAGGAACACCAATAGAGCACAGCCAAGAATAAGTACACCTCCGCATAACGGCCCAACCAATCAGGATTAGCAAGCACGCTTCGGGCAATCCCCAGCAGATCAAATAAACCAACAATCGATAGCAGAGTGGTGTCTTGCAATAGCGAAATGCATTGCCCCCCCAGCGCCGGAAGTGCAACTTTCAGAGCCTGGGGTAAGACAACAAGGCCCATGGTTTGCACACTAGATAAGCCAAGAGACCTTGCTGCCTCCTGCTGGCCCATCGGAATTGAATTGAGTCCGCCGCGTACTGCCTCAGCCAAATAAGCCGCAGCGAAAACCGTTAATACTCCCGTTGCCCGCCACACCCGATCTGGAGCAAAGCCATTTGGCGAAAGAAAACCCACCAAATTTTGGCCCACAAACAACAGTGTTATCAGGGGGGCACCGCGAATTAATTCAATTACTGCAACGCACACCCAGCGCACCAAAAGCAGCCCACTGCGGCGACCCAATGCCAGCAACACTCCAAAAGGCAATGCTAATAACAAGGTGAGGCTGGTAATTAATAAGGTGAAAACTAAACCGCCCCAATCGCTTGGACGCACTGCTGGTAAACCCAAGCCCCCAGCTATCAGCCATAAGCCAAAAACATAAGTAATCCCCCACACCAATGCCCACCACTTGCCAAAAGCTTTACTCCAAGCACCACCACTCCATTGGCGCAATAGCAGCAGCAGCAGCACTAAAAATATTAATCGCAACTGATTGATCGCACCAAAAGCCAGCAACCATGGCAAAAGAACGGCAGAAATCACGAACAATAAGGCCGCAATTCGATCGTTTAAGGGCCAATTATTAAGCCCGCGCAGCCTTCCCCAACTCACACCAGCGAGGCTCGTGAGCATGCCAAGTAACAACCAAAGCCGCCATTCCTGGGCATCTGGATAACGGCCGATCGTTAAAGTTGCTGCATTAGCTCGCAACACAAGCCACTGGGCACTACCAAAAGCCCAGCTCAGCACTCCCCAACCTGCCCAAACCAACAAGGCAAACAAAGCAAGGGTGAAAGCTGAATTCGCTAAACTTCCAAACAATTGGCGTTGCAAAGTTAATGGGGAGCGCTTCATCGTTCTTGCAACCTCACCAGGCGATTAACAGCATTCATTGCAGCAGAAATAAGCAGATTAAGTACTAAATAAATCAATAACAGCAGCAGAAAAACCTCAATACCACGACCGGTTTGATTAAGGGTAGTTTCGGCAACAGCATAAAGATCTGGATAGCCAATTGCCACTGCTAATGAAGAATTTTTTGCAAGTGAGATGTATTGACTATTTAATCCAGGAACAATCACTCGCAACGCTTGGGGTAACACCACCAATCGTAGTATTTGAATAGGTTGCAATCCTAATGACTCAGCTGCTTCCCATTGGCCCTTAGGAACAGAAGCGATCCCACCCCTAACTACTTCCGCAATAAATGCGGCTGAATAAATAACAAGACCAGTGAGCAATGCTGCCAACTCTAAAGATAGCCTAAGCCCGCCTTCTAATTCACCATTAATCAGCCGCGCACCAAATAAGTAAATGCCACTTTTAGCTAATTGTAAGCCTGGTAAATGTAGCGCCTGATCAGCAGGTGGAAGTGAAAGAAAAACTGCAAAATACCAAAAAACTAGCTGCAAAAGCAATGGAATATTTCGAACTAATTCCACATAAATCCTAGTAATACCGCGCAACAAAGGATTAGCACTGAAGCTAGCTGCCCCCACCACCACACCAAGGCCAGTGGCTAGGATCAATCCGGAAATTACCACCCTTAAGGTATTAATAAGCCCCGCGAGCAGCGCGCGGCCATAGCTATCGCTTGCTTTATAAGGCAAAAGCGTTTCGGCAATATCAAAACCAGCCGGTTGGCTCATCCAGCCAAGCGTGAGACGCATTCCAGCCCTAGCAAGATTTCGTTCTAAATTTGCAAGCAATAATGCAATCGCAATTAGCAAAAATAATCCGAAAGCTGCCTGCAATAACCAGCCCACTTTGCGGTTGTTGCGCCACCATGGCACTTGGATTAAAGGGGTAGCCAAAATTTTGATCAACGGAAAGGTGGCGAATATATAAGTCCGCCATCTTTATAAGATCGATTTAAACCACGCTCTAATTTTAAACGCGAACCTTGGCCCACATTACGATCGTAAATCTCGCCATAGTTACCAACACTGGCAATCACCCGAGGCACAAAATCTACCGCTAGGCCCAGCTGACTGCCTAGATCACCTTCCACACCAAGAAAACGACGCAAATCAGCTTGATTTGGATTGGCTTTTGCAAACGCCAACTTTTCTTTTAGGTTTTTTGAATTAATTCCAGATTCCTCCGCTTGCATAGTGGCAAAAATCACCCATCTCAAGGCATCGCTAATACCTGAATCGTTATTAACAGTTACCGGCCCCAAAGGCTCTTTACTAAGAACATCTCCCAAAATTATATGATTTGCTGGGTTAGGAAAACTGGTTTTTACAGCGGCCAATCTAGATCGATCGCTTGTAACGGCAGCGCAACGTCCCTGTAAATATGCCCCGAAAGTTTGATCACCGCTTTGATATTTAAGCGGGGTATAAGCAACTCCAAGTTCGCGAAAACGATCCGCTAAATTTAATTCGGTAGTAGTGCCATTCTCAACGCAAATTGTTTTACCTGCCAACCCCTTTAAATTCGTTATCCCACTTGCAATTGGCACCATTACCCCCTGGCCATCAAAAAATATTGTGGGTGCAAACTCAAGTCCGTTACCACCTTTTGCATCACGGCTTAATGTGCGGGTAGTATTACGGGATAAAACATCAACTTCTCCACTGGCAAGGGCGGCGAAACGTTCGCTGGGGGTGAGATCTCGATATTCAACTTTATTAGGATTATTAAATAATGCAGCTGCAAGTGCCCGGCATATATCAACATCAATTCCGGCGTACTTACCAGCATTATCCTGATAACTAAACCCTGGCAGCTTGCCATCAACCCCGCAGGTGAGGCTACCTCGCGCTTTGATTACATCCAACCTTCCATTTCCGGAAGTTTCAGCACCACCACATCCAGTAATAGCCAAGATTAAGCCAGCCAGCAGAAATGCAACTGGGGTTTTATGGCTGTTAGAAATGGGATTTTCGCAATCCAGGCTTCTTTTGTAATCCACGCCTCTTTTGTAATCCACGCTTTTTTAAAAATTACTCCAAACGTTAGGCGCCCCTCATCCCTATGGCTGTTCAAATTCTTGATATTGCGCCAATGCGGTTGCTGGTTCAGCAGGGGCACAGCCGCTCTTATGCCTGGCGCATGGATCAACTGCAACGCTTAAGAAAATTGCTGTTGGCAATTGAAAAGCCCTTGTTAGCAGCTCTTGCCGTTGAATTAGGCAAGCCTGCACTGGAGGGTTACCTAGAGATTTCCGGGGTTAGGGCTGAACTCAACCTGGCCCAACGCCAGCTGCGTAATTGGATGGCACCTAAACCGGTGGCTGTGCCCTACGTGCATCTACCAGCTCAAGCATGGGTGCAACCGGAGCCTTTGGGTTGCGTGTTGGTGCTTGGCCCTTGGAATTACCCGTTCATGCTGTTGTTTAAACCTCTAGTGGCAGCTCTAGCCGCTGGAAATACAGCGGTGCTGAAGCCCTCAGAGCAAACGGCTCAAGTGGCGGCGCTATTGGCAGAAGCAGTGGCAAATCACTTTGATCCCAGCGTGGTTGCCCTGGTGCAAGGGGGAGCAAGCACCGCTCAGGAGTTATTGCAACTGCCTTTTGATCACATTTTTTTTACTGGTGGAAGCAAGATCGGGCGCCAAGTGATGCTTGCAGCTGCAGCGCAATTGATTCCAGTAACCCTGGAACTCGGCGGCAAAAATCCCTGCATCGTTTTAGATGATGCAAATCTTGAAATAACTGCTCGGCGCATCGCTTGGGGGAAATTTTTTAATGCCGGACAAACCTGCGTAGCTCCCGATTACGTGCTCGCCACAGCAGGGATAAGAAAACCGCTGGAGGAAGCAATAAAAGCGGCAGCGGAATCATTTTTTGGCTCAAATCCAAGCCTTTCAGCCAGCTACGGAAGATTGGTGAATCAAGCTCATTTTGATCGCCTTGAGGCGCTGCTGGAAGGATCTCAATTGCTCAGCGGTGGGCAAAGGGATCGCAAAACTCTTTATTTCGCCCCCACCCTTGTTTCAGCTGAACTAAGCCAGCCAATAATGCAGGAAGAAATCTTTGGCCCACTGCTGCCATTGCTAGAGGTAGCTGATCTTGCCTCTGCTATTGCCTTGGTGAACGAAGGGGAACATCCGCTTGCGATCTATCTGTTCAGCCAAAACCGCAAAGCCCAGGAGCTGTTACTAAACAGCAGCCATTCGGGCGGCGTAGTTTTCAATGATGTGGTGCTGCAGGCTGCATTCTCAACATTGCCCTTTGGTGGGGTGGGCGCAAGCGGCATGGGCCGCGGCCATGGGCACCATGGTTTTGAAACTTTTTCAAACCCACGTTCAATTTTAAAACGCGGCTTTCAGCTAGATCTGCCTTTTCGTTATCCCCCTTACGGCAATCGCCTCAGCTGGCTGCGTCGCTTTCTGGATTAAGCAACCGCCAGGGGGGACTGGCGCATCTCGCCAACTTCATTAATGTGCGCCTATTGATCTTTATTTGGTTATGAGAGCTCACCTATTGGCTTTGCTGCTGCTGGTTGCCGCTTTGCCTTTACGGGCAGAAGAAGGAGTTCATGTAGTGCAACCAAAGCAAACTCTTTCTGCTATTGCCCGTATCTACGGAATTCCAATGGCAAGCCTAATCAGCCTTAATGGGATTGAAGATCCAAATAAAGTAAAAATTGGCACCCCCTTAAAATTACCTGCAGGCCTTAAAGCAGTTGCCGCCACTGCCATTACATCTACAACATCCATTACAAATACAACACCAACTACAACACCAATTAAAAATTCAACACCAGTAGCAACTGCAACAATTCCCGCAAAAACAACTAAACCAGCTGCTCCATTGTTGTTAGCTAAAAAATCAACTAATCCTGATTGGCGCTACTACGGCCCTTTACAAGTTGATTGGAGCAACTGGCGCACCATGGCCGGCAGCCTGGTGGCCCCCAGCATTAATAAAGAAGGCCAACCCCTTTATGTGGCAGTTAATTGTGGTGCCAAGAAACTCAACGTAACCGGTCCTGCAGGAGCTTGGAAAGCTTGGGAGATCCCATCCCAGGAATTTGAAAAAGATCTAGTTGCTTCGGTATGCCGCGATAAATCACTGCAAAGAGGTTGATCCCATAATTCTGCAGGCGCTTGCGGCCAGCGCAGGGGACGCGGCTGCCGCAAAAACCGCTCACCAGCTTCGTTAAGCCAAAGTCTTTTGCCGCAATCGTTATCAGCTACCAACTCAGCCTCCACCAGGCGCCTGAGGCGCCAACGCCATAGGGGCGCAGGCTCTTCTGCCGATGCCAAATCAGCTCCTAATGCAGCACTATCCAAACCTTTTGGGGCTGCAGCTAATGCTTTCAACAATGGAATTGCAGCTGAGCTGCCATCAATCAAGGGAACCGGCAGACGGCATCGATCGCACTGGCCGCAAGGGGCAGTTAATTCCCCTACTGCAGCCAATAGGGCCTGCTGGCGGCAATGAGCCCCTTCAACCACCGATTCCATCAAACGCAATTGCTGATGGGCCAATCGATTGCGCAGCTTGCTTTCGGGATCTTTTGCCGCACTAATTGCCCAGGCGAGACCACTGCGGTCGCCATCGCGGAATAACACCACCACCTCAGCCGGTTTGCCGTCACGGCCCGCCCGCCCTGATTCCTGCAAATAACCCTCAGGGCTTGAAGGCAGCTCCAGATGCAACACCAACCCCACATCAGGCCTATCAACACCCATGCCAAAGGCCACAGTGGCCACCAGCACAGGTTGTGGTTGATGTTGAAACTGTTGCAAGGCGAGCAGCCTGCTTTCTGCATCCATGCCTGCGTGATAAGCAAGTACGGGCAAATTGTGTTTACGCAATAAGCTCGCCCAGCGTTCAACCCCCCGACGGGTTCGGGTATAAATCAACACTGCCCCTCGGGCTGCTTGGGCCTTTTTCATCACCAGCTCAAGGGGATCCTCTGGTCGCCACAACATTTGATAAACAAGATTGGGACGCCTGGCCGAGCGAACCTGGATTAATGGGC
>VFLB01000167.1 GCA_009914645.1 Synechococcaceae bacterium Bin_79_3 | reverse complement strand
CCATGGCGCCCATGATCAAGGCGCCGAACAGGAAGATGAGGGCTAAACTCCCTCCTTCTTTTCCGCTCCATTCCGCTCTACAATCCGCCCTGCTCCCCAGTGCCTCCTATGGCTGAAATTTCAGCGAAACTAGTTAAAGAACTGCGCGACCAAACCGGCGCTGGGATGATGGATTGCAAAAAAGCACTCTTGGAGGTTGATGGCGATCTTCAAAAAGCTACTGAATGGCTACGACAAAAAGGAATTTCCTCAGCTGAGAAGAAGGTAGGCCGCACAGCAGCTGAGGGTTCAGTTGGAAGCTATATCCATACCGGCGCAAGGGTTGGAGTGCTTGTAGAGATAAATTGCGAAACTGATTTTGTCGCTAGGGGCGAAAAGTTTCAAGAGTTGGTTCGTAATGTTGCAATGCAAATTGCTGCATGCCCAAACGTTGAATTTGTTTCTACAGACAGTATTCCCCCTGAAGTGGCTGAACGCGAATCTGCCATCGAATCAGGTCGTGATGATCTCGGTAATAAACCTGAAGCGATGAAGGTGAAAATAGTTGAAGGGAGGGTGGCAAAAAGATTGAAAGAGTTGGCTTTGCTTGAGCAACCTTATATAAAGGATAGTTCCTTAACAGTATCTGAATTAGTTAAACAAGTAGCTGGCACCCTGGGGGAGAATATTCAAGTAAGGCGTTTCACTAGATACACACTTGGAGAAGGTATTGTGGTAGAAAAAACAGATTTTGCAGCTGAAGTTGCTGCCATGGCTGTTTGATTAACGGTGAAACAGGGGCGTCCTCTGAACCCCTGCAGCAGCTTGCTTTAATTCAAGCTAAGGGAGAAAGAGCTGTGCTAGCCCTTTACCCCTTGCTTGAAGAATATTTGTCTATATTAAAAGTACAGTTAGAGTCTGCTGTTTTTCAAGCAACTTTTCAATTAGTTACTCAGCACCAACCAGAAAATTTCAATAATCTCAATGAAGTGGTGCGCTGGAAATTTAGAACAAGACTTCGTTGGCTTTGTGGCCGTTGTTCAAGCTTTCTCAACGTTGAGCAACTTTTGCAACTAGCTATTAAGCTACAGAAGCATGATCCTGAACCGCAACTACTTGAAAATGAAGTTGTTGAGTCAAACCTGCCTCCAGGTTCAATTTCCTTATCTTTAGAGTTAGCTCCCTTGATGGATGGATTTAATCCGCGAGATTTCAGTCAAAACAATCAAGAAGATGAAGAAAATCTTCCGGCTACTTTTAAGGTAATTCAACAAATGCTTGCAGCTGCCTCATTTAAAAGAGCTTCGCATTTACAGCATTCATTTCCAATGCCCCATGAGCCCCTTGCTCTGCATCGCTGGTTGATGGCATGGGACTTTGCCCTCGAGCGTAGATTGAGAAACCTTAGTAATGCTGTAAATGTTGAGTTGCATCGCAGGGGTCTTATTCGCAATGTTTTGCCGATCGCCTTATTAGATGCTGTGCAAGAGGGGAGTGCTGATGTTCTTGCAGCTCCAGCTAATTTGATAGCTATAACCTTGCCCTATCCCATAGGAAGCAGTGAAGATTTTTCGCTGCATGGACTTTTGTTACGCAGCAGCGATATGGAATATCTCTACCCATCATTACGCTCTATCAGGGCGCGAATCAACCAAATTAATTCAAAATTACTCAGAATGGCGAGAAGAGCACAGCACTGGGAGCAGCAGCTGGCCACCCGAAAAGCTGAACAGCAGTGGATCAAAGACAGCCGCCAAGACGAAACTCCGATCTCTTGAAGGGAGAGCAGATATCACCTGAATTACAGCAGTGGTTTAGCCGGCTACAGCAAAGCCTTGGCCTTGAAGTTGAAGCTGATTATTTAAATATTCAAGGCAAACGCAGCCGATTTAATATTTTTCTGGCCTCATCATGCTCGCATCCTCCAGGCGGTTTAACAACAGATCAGCAAGATAAACTGCGCAATTATGCAGATTTATTTCACAACTATAATAGCGTGTCTATAGATCAGAGAAAGCGAATTGTAATTGATCTGCGCCGTACTCTTCATCTATGGCGAACAGAGCTTCAGTCTAAACCCACCCCTTTGGTTCCCAGGTTAAGGTTAGCAAAAATAGATATAGATGCTCCACAAAGTATTAATAAACCGGCTGCTTTTAATCTAAATACGCCACTTGGTCAGATTGAAGGTATCAGTGTAAAACTAGCCACACAGCTTGCAAATATAAATTTATGGCTGGTGAAAGATTTATTACATCATTACCCAAGGGACTATGTTGACTACTCCCAGTTAGTACCAATTAGCAGCCTGCAGCCAGGCGCAACTGCAACAATTGTGGCAACCGTAAAGCGCTGCCATGCATTTGTTAGTCCAAGAAATCCAAATCTTTCTATTCTTGATTTGCAATTGCAAGATCCAAGTGGAAAACTTAAAATTAGTAAATTTATGGCTGGCCGTCGTTTTACAAGCTCCGCTTGGCTTCATCAGCAAATGCGCGCATATCCTGTTGGCGCAAGGATCGCTGCTAGTGGCTTGGTAAAGGAAAGTCGTTTTGGAATAAGCCTTCAAGATCCATTGCTGGAGGTTTTAGAAACTCCTAATACAAAGTTGCAATCGCGTCAGATTGGTCGCTTGCTTCCTGTTTACCCCTTAGGCGAGGGCTTGGTGGCAGAGCGCTTAAGGGAGTCGGTTATAAAAATTCTTCCTGTTGTTAATCAATTGCTAGATCCTTTACCGGATATTTGGCGTTTAAAGTTAAAACTTATAAGTTTAAGGGAAGCTCTTTATCAAATACATCAGCCAGAATCGAGAGATTCTCTGCAGGCAAGTCGGCGGCGCCTTGTATTTGATGAATTTCTGCTTTTGCAATTGGCTCTTGGTTTACGACGTTTGCAGATAAAACTAAAGAATGCACCAGTTTTGCCAGCTTCAGCTGTAGGAAATAGATTAAATAGTTTTCAGAAGTTATTGCCCTTTCAATTTACGCCGGCACAAGCACGCGTGCTCCAAGAAATAAGGGCCGATATGGCCAAACCTCAACCGATGGCCCGTCTACTGCAAGGAGATGTGGGAAGTGGCAAAACTGTAGTTGCTATTGCGGCACTTTTATGTGCAATTGATGCCGGTCATCAGGGCGCTTTAATGGCCCCTACTGAGGTTTTAGCGCAACAACATTATGAGAAGTTGTGTGCTTGGATGCCCCATTTAAATGTTACCGTTGATCTGCTCACTGGCTCCACCCCAGCCCCTCGCCGCAGGGCGTTGTTACAGGATCTTGCTAATGGACAGTTGCAATTTTTAGTGGGTACCCATGCCCTGATTGAAGATCCAGTTAATTTTGTAAGTTTGGGTTTAGTCGTTGTAGATGAGCAACATCGTTTTGGTGTAGCGCAACGCAATCGCTTGCTGAATAAAGGGCTTCAGCCGCATCTGCTCACTATGACGGCAACGCCAATTCCCCGAACCCTTGCACTAAGTGTGCATGGCGATTTAGATGTAAGCCAGATAGATGCTCTTCCTCCAGGGCGCTTACCAATTAAAACGCAAGTACTTAGCAATCAGGATAGATGGATTGCTGAGGATTTAATTAAAACTGAGGTGGCTTCTGGTCATCAAGCTTATGTAGTTTTACCACTGGTGGATGAATCAGAAAAAATAGAACTTCGTTCTGCTGTTGAGGAACATCAAAGATTGGCGCAGGAGGTGTTCCCAGATTTAAGCCTTGGCTTACTACATGGTCGCCTTAGCAGCTCTGAAAAACAAGCAGCCATCGAAGCATTTTCCCGTGGTTTCACTCAGGTTCTAATTTCCACAACAGTTGTAGAAGTTGGGGTTGATGTGCCAAATGCAACGGTAATGGTTATTGAACATGCAGAACGCTTTGGCCTTGCCCAAATGCATCAATTAAGAGGCAGAGTGGGAAGAGGAGCTTCCCCATCCCATTGCTTACTAATTAATAACAGCAGTTCTGCGATAGCAAAGCAAAGGCTCGATGTTTTAGCCCGTAGCTCGGATGGTTTTGAAATTGCTGAGGTAGACCTTAGGTTGCGGGGGCCAGGACAGGTTTTGGGCACTCAGCAGTCAGGCCTACCTGATCTTGCCCTTGCAAGTCTTAGCGACGATGGCAGTATCCTTGAAGAGGCACGCAATGTAGCTCAAGCGATATTGGCAGCTGATCCTGAATTGATAGAACATCGCCAGTTGGCTGAAGATCTTGCATTACAAAAACAAAAATTAGCAAACGCTGCACGCTTAAATTGAGTTTATTTCAAATGCAAAGACCCTGGAATTCACTAAGCATTCATGATTGTGGGGAGCCTCTAGTTAGCCTTCCAGCCTGCTTAGCTCGTTGGCACCCTCACCCGTATTTAGTGCTAGGTGCTCCATATCCTGAAGGCGCTGACCCATTTCAATTACGCCAAGCAGTGCTGCTTCGGCTTCTTAAAGCTCAGTTGATTTTGCAAAAAGGTCCACTCAAATGTGGGCTACTTATATTTGATGCCTGGAGGCCAATTGCTGTGCAGCAATACATGGTGGATTGGAGTCTTGCCCAGCCAGGGGCTACGGCTGCGGCCGTGGAAGCGTTATGGGCTCCGCCTAGCACAAACCCCCTAACTCCACCTCCCCACAGCACTGGCGCAGCGGTTGACCTTTGTTTAGTGGGCAACGATGGGGTACGCCTAGCGATGGGTGGAGAAATTGATGCTTGCGGCGATATTGCAGAACCTGAGCACTTTGCAAACGCGTTAGCGGGCTCTGAGCAAGAAATTTGGCAGTTTCACAGAAACCACTTAGCCAAGGCGATGGCAATGGTTGGCTTCAGTCAGCATCCCCATGAATGGTGGCACTTCAGCTACGGAGACCAAATGTGGGCTTGGCACTGTGGAATTAGTTCAGCACGTTATGGAACAGCACCCTGAGGTTGAAGTAGATCCCTTAGCTGTTCTTGCTCAAGTTGATTGCAATAGTCGCCAAAACTTTGTTTCATCCCTTTATCGCGCCAATGTTGCAACAAAGGTTTAATGGTTATTTCAAGATCCTTTAAGGGAAGTTTATCGAGGATCGGTTGCGCCAAGCGCGTGAGGCCAGGATTGCCCCCCAACCAGAGTTGATATTGATCAACACCACTACCAACTAAAGCCAGTTCAGCCATATATGGACGAGCACAGCCATTTGGGCAGCCTGTCATCCGAATCAAAATTGGCGTTTTAATTTCTTCCGCCTCAAGCAATTTTTCAAGTCTTTCAATTACTGAGGGCAGAATTCTTTCTGATTCAGTTATGGCAAGTCCGCAGGTTGGCAGCGCAGGGCAGGCGATCGCATGGCGGGAAAGGAGACTTGTTTCCGCTGGATTTGTCCAGCCGATTACAGCAAGGGCTTCTGCTATTTCCTGTCGCTGATTACGGGCGATATTGCAAAGTAAAATATCTTGATTAGCGGTAAGCCGTATTTCGGGAAGATAACGCTCCACAAGTTTACTTAAGCCAACCTTGCGTTCCCCATCCAACCTGCCGCAGAGCAAGGGAAGACCAACAAACCAACGCCCGTCGCCCTGTTGGTGCCAACCCAAATAATCCTCAAGTACAGGCTTTGGCTCTTTTAAAGCTGTAGTAAAGCCACCAGGAAAATAACGCTCAAGTTCGCTGCGGAACCAGGCGATGCCTCGATCATTAATCAGATATTTCATGCGGCCATGGCGGCGTTGTTCGCGATCGCCGTTGTCGCGTTGCAAAGCCACCACGGCCTGCACAAGATCGAGCACATCGGTGCCTTTTACATAACCGAGGCAATCAGCTGAACGGGCAAAAGTTTCCTCCTTGTTGTGAGTGCGGCCCATCCCACCGCCCACATAAACATTGCAACCTCTCAACTTCCCGGCCAAATCAGTAAACGCAACTAGGCCAAGATCCTGGGTTAACAAATCGATTGAATTGTCTCCAGGCACCGTTACACCCACCTTGAATTTGCGGGGCATGTAGGTGGAGCCGTAGAGGGGCTCTTCTGGATCACCACTATTGAGCTTGCCCTCGAGCTGACGCTTACGCACCTTGCTGCAGGCGATTGATGGACGAATTTTGTAGCGCTTCTCGCCATCTACCCAAAGTTCTAAGTAAGCCCCTGCAGCAGCTTTTGGTGCCAATAGATCAGCAATATCGTCTGCTAAGCGACGAGCCACTGGATATCCAAGGCCTTCATATGGTGCGGCTGGAGCCATCACGTTGCGATTGATATCGCCACAGGCAGCAAGAGTTGAACCCAGATTCCTCACTATTGCTGCGAGCACAGTGCGGAGATCCTGCTTTGCAATGCCGTGAAGCTGAAAAGCCTGCCTGGTGGTAACACGCATGCTGCCATTGCCAAATTGATTGGCTAATTGATCAAGGGCAAGGAAGAGTTGAGCGGGAACCTTGCCCCCTGGGCTGCGCAAGCGCAACATCATTCCCCAATCCTTAGCTTGCCCCTTGAGGCGATTATCACGGTTGTCTTGCTGGTAGGAACCATGAAATTTCAAGATTTGAACTGCCCCTTCAGTGAAGAAAGGCAAATCGTTTTCAAGTTCACTTGCCAGGGGCTCTCGCAGGTGCTGGCTGTTTGCCTTTAACTGCTCAAATTTGCTGGGTTCTTTAGAAGCCAAAGGAGTTGGCGCAATAGTCACAGGCAGTCTCAGGCTCCGGATCAACGTCTTACTAACGACCATAAACAATCCAGCCCGATGGATTCATAAAGTTGCAGTAGAAACAAAAAGAATTTGCCTACATTCCTGCTGGAAATTGGAACCGAGGAACTCCCTGCCGATTTCGCTCGACTCGCCATACCTCAGTTACAGCAGTTGGTTGAGGCGGAATTAGAGCTGCATCGCTTGGATTTTGGGAAGCTGCACTGCACAAGCACTCCAAGACGCCTAGCGGTTTTGGTTGAAGAACTCCAATTGCAAGGAAAGCAACAGAGTCTTGAACGCAAGGGGCCACCTGGCAGCCAGGCCTTCAGCGCTGGGAAACCAACGGAAGCAGCCCTTGGTTTTGCCCGTCGTTGTGGAGTTTCAGCTGAGAGCCTCGAAATAAGAGAAACAGCAAAGGGACCTTTTGTATTCGCAACGGTGCTGGAGGCAGGCAGTTCTTGCGTTGATGTGCTCACTAAGGCAATTCCCACTTGGATCAATGCGTTGCAGGGAAAAAGGTTTATGCGTTGGGGGAACGGGGAGGAGCGCTTTTCAAGGCCCCTGCGCTGGTTGGTTGCAATGCTGGACGCTGACTTGCTTGAAGTGAAACTTACAAATACCGATCCAACGATTGTGAGCAGCTGCTTCAGCCGTGGGCACCGCTTGGCACGAGCAGAAATAAAAATAACAAGTGGGTTGTTATATAGTGATCAATTAAGAGCCGAAGGCGTAATTGTTGATAGAGAAGAAAGAGCTAAACTTATTGGCGATAGTATAAATATAGCTGCTGCAAAACTTGAAGCAACGCCAGACTTTCCCAAGGAATTATTCGATGAGTTAATAGATTTAATTGAAGCACCCTTAATGATAACAGGTGCTGTTCCAAATCATTATTTAGATTTACCAGCAGAGGTGCTATGCACTGTAATGCGAGTTCATCAGCGTTACGTTCCCCTATATGCAAGAAATGCAGTTGTAGACCCCTTATCACTTAGTGCGCGCAAATATCTATTACCAAAATTCCTTTGCATAACAAATTCACTACCAGAGGCTGTTGAGCAAGTGCAGCGCGGCAATGAAAGAGTGTTAGAAGCTCGATTGGCAGATGCGCAATTTTTCCTGACGGCTGATCAAGCAATTACATCAGAGGAGCGTCGTTCCCAACTATCACGGGTAAGCTTTGCGGCGGGTTTAGGTAATTTGCTTGATCGCACTGAAAGATTGGAATGGTGCGTAATTGAATTAATAAAAATGAATGGGGAAATAAGCAAGATTGAAGCTGAACAAATTATCAGGGCAGCCCACTATTGCAAGCATGATTTAGTTAGTCAGATGGTATCCGAGTTTCCTGAGCTGCAAGGAATAATGGGTGCTAAATATTTATTAGCTGAAGGAGAAAGCAGAGCAACTGCCTTAGCTGTTCTTGAACATTACCTGCCGAGAGGGGCGGGCGATGTTTTACCTCAATCAAAAGAAGGGAATATATTAGCTATTGCAGAACGATTGGAATTACTTCTTAGTATTTATGCTAAGGGAGACCGTCCCAGTGGATCATCTGATCCCTATGCATTGAGGCGAGCAGGCAATGCGCTTCTGCTTTTGTTATGGGATATGAATTGGAGCTTGAATCTATGGGAACTGCTGCAAAATGCCTGCGAACATTGGTTTCATCTTTTACCCGATTTAACAATTAATTCAAATGGATTGGCAATTGAACTAGCTGAATTTTTACAGCAACGCTTCCTAAGTTTGCTACAGGAGCAAGGTTGCGATCCGGATATTGCACAAGCGGTAGCCGGCCTAACTAATGAATCAAAAAGGATTCTTAATGATGTTACAGATGGGCAAATGAGAGTGAAATTACTAACGGAACTACGGCGAAATGGCTCACTACAGGAAGTTCAAGTTGTTGTTCAGAGGGCTGCAAAACTTGCTGAAAAAGCAAAACTTAGCCCACTCACGATTAGACCTGATGAGGTTATTGATATAAAATTATTTGAAAAAACAAGTGAGCACGATATGTATAAAGTGTTAAAGCAACTGGAAGCTGTTTGCAACAAAGGCTCAAACGCTTATGTAGAGCTTGCTAATATATTAGCGAACAGCTCTAATGCATTGGCAAACTTTTTTGACGGTGATCAAAGTGTAATGGTAATGGTTGAAGATCTTGATATAAGGAATAATAGATTAAATATGCTTGGGATACTTAAAAATCAAGCCTATATTTTAGCAGACTTTAGTTGTCTTAATGCCACCTTTGATAGCCCCTGTAGATAGCATTAAGTTGGCTTCTTCCTCGGTTCTTACAGCGCTGGCAACGGGGGAGTAATGGGCGGGGGCAAGAGCATTTCCTCTGAATACAGCACCGATAGTTAAGAAGGTAAGTTTTAATTGTTGCCAAGGATTCATGGTTACAACCCTCTTATAGAGATAGCTGTCGAATGTAAGACGCTGTACATCTTTATCGTCACACATTTCAACAAAAGCTTCACGTGCTGCATCATTACGGTAAAAAATATTTTGCAATAGTTCAAGTACCTTATATGTAGCGCCATATTTTCTATCCCATTTCTTCAAATATACCTTGAGATCTTTCTCGGTAGGTACTTTGCTTCCAGATGCAGAAGATTCAACGATTTGTTCTGCACACATTCTGCCGCTTTTAGCAGCAAAATATATACCTTCTCCTGAACTTTTTGTAACATAACCAGCGGCATCACCCACTAAGGCCATCCGACCAACCACACGCCTGGGCCTGGGATGTTCTGGAATCGGATGAGCCTCTACCTTGATCACTTCACCATTAAGAAGTCTTTTTTTAGCCCGTTCACGAATGCCATGCTGCAGGCTTTTAATTAGGCTTTGGTTTTGCTGCATAGTGCCTGTTCCCACAGCCACATGATCGTACTTAGGAAATACCCAAGCGTAAAAATCTGGCGAAACGTCTGTACCCACATACATTTCGGCTAGATTTTCATAGTATTTCATTTCTTCAGGCGGTAATTTAATTCTTTCTTGAAAAGCAATTGCTACGTTATAGTCTCCGGCATCCATAGCTTTAGCAACTCTACTATTTGCACCATCTGCGCCAATAACAATATCTACTTCAATACTACAAGCTACACCTGTTGAATCTCCGGAGCTGTAATCTGAGTAATATAACTTGTAAGGCCCTTGACGCTTCAATCCGGTATCAATTTTAGTAACAAGTCCATTTATTAATTTTGCGCCATGTTCTGCAGCGCGTTCACGCAAAAAAGAATCCATCACTTCCCTGCGGAGCATACCTATGTATTCATCCTGATTTTCTAAATTGATATCAACCTCTCGATTTGATGGAGATATCATTTTCATATGACGAACTTTTCGATCAATGATCGATTCGGGTAAGTTAAATTCTTCCACCATGCAAAGAGGTATGGCACCTCCGCAGGGCTTCGCGTTGTCTAACTTCCGCTCAAAAATCCAGGTTTCTAATCCTGCTTTCGCTAGCACCTCAGCGGCACAGGAACCACTTGGACCACCTCCAACAACCGCTACACGCACCATTTAATAAATCCTATGAAAGGAATTCACATCCTTAAAAGCTAACACTGTCCCAACTGGCACCGCTGGTTAAATTGGTGTTCAGCACTACGATCTTTGTGATTTCATAAGCAAGTCTGAATGCAACGCATTCGAGAAGACGTTCCAATAGCCCGGCGGGTATCACGCGGGGCGAAATCCCGTGAACTGCCAATTGGACCCGTTGTCTTAAGCGTGGCACTGGCACTGGGCACTGGGCTAGCAGCTTTATTTTTGCTCCAGGATCAAATCAGTCAGGGCTTTTTAGCTCCATCACTGGTGGCTGGAATTGATGTGAAACCAGACCAATTCGGCCGCCTGTTGGGGCACTTCCCTTACCCGCAAGCACCTGGGGATCAGCTCGTTGAAATTGCTCCAGGAATGTTTTTGCAGGCAGATGCAGCAGGGGCCTATGAGCAGATGCGGCTTGCAGCAGAAACTGATGGCGTTGAGCTTCGCTTGATCAGTGCCTACCGCTCGATAAGCACCCAGAAGCAGATCTTCTTTGATGTGAAATCTGAGCGAAATCAATCTGCAGAAGCAAGGGCAAAAGTAAGCGCTCCGCCAGGCTATTCAGAGCACAGCACCGGCTACGCCATCGATATAGGCGATGGCAGCCTGCCTCAATCCAACCTATCGGTGGATTTTGAAACCACCCCAGCTTTTTACTGGCTGCAAAACAATGCCCAGCGTTATCACTTTCAACTCTCCTTCCCCTTGGGGAATCGTCAGGGGGTGAGCTATGAACCCTGGCATTGGCGCTTTGAAGGTTCCAGCGATGCCCTGAAACGCTTTCAACCGGCAAACCAACATGAGCAGCGGGGGGTATAGTCGCAATCGCCAAGCCCTGTCGCAAGCTGCGCTTGGTAATCCGTTAGAAATTTTTCCGAGATGAGCGCCAGCACCAAGCGCGCAGCGATTCGCAATATCGCGATTATCGCCCACGTTGACCACGGCAAAACTACCCTTGTAGACGCCCTCCTTCAGCAATCCGGAACTTTCCGAGACGGGGAAATTGTTCCCACTTGCGTGCTTGATTCCAACGATCTGGAGAGGGAAAGGGGAATTACTATTCTTTCAAAAAATACAGCGGTTGATTACGACGACACAAGAATAAACATTGTGGATACCCCTGGCCACGCTGATTTTGGTGGTGAAGTGGAACGGGTTTTGGGAATGGTTGATGGTTGTTTATTGATTGTTGATGCAAATGAAGGGCCGATGCCACAAACCAGATTTGTGCTTAAGAAAGCTCTTGAAAAAGGTCTTCGGCCGATTGTTTTTGTAAATAAGATTGATAGACCAAGAGCCGATCCTGAAATCGCGGTTAGCAAAGTTCTTGATTTGTTTATTGAACTGGGTGCAGACGACGATCAATGTGATTTCACATATTTATTTGGTAGTGGCCTTGGTGGATATGCCAAGCCAGATATGGCTACAGAAAGTGAAAATATGAAACCACTGTTTGATGCAATTTTACGTCATGTGCCACCTCCGATTGGAGATCCTGAAAAGCCATTGCAATTACAGGTAACAACCCTTGATTATTCTGATTTTCTGGGCCGAATCATTATTGGAAAAATACACAACGGAATAATTAAAAATGGCCAAACTGCAGCTTTGCTTAAAGATGATGGCTCTGTAAAAAAAGCGAGAATCAGCAAGCTTCTTGGTTTTAAGGGCCTGCAAAGGATAGAGATACAAGAAGCATTTGCAGGCGATCTTGTTGCAGTTGCGGGCTTTGACGATGTTAACATTGGCGAAACGGTCGCCTGTCCTGATAATCCTGAAGCGCTTCCTCTAATTAAGGTTGATGAACCAACACTCCAAATGACCTTCTGTGTAAACGATTCACCGTTTGCCGGTAAGGAAGGAAAATTTGTTACCAGCCGTCAGCTGAGAGATCGTTTACAGAAAGAACTTCTCACTAATGTTGCACTTAGGGTTGAAGAAACAGACTCTCCCGATCGCTTTTCGGTATGTGGGCGTGGGGAACTTCATCTTGGCATTTTAATTGAAACTATGCGGCGGGAAGGCTTTGAATTCCAAGTATCTCAACCGAAAGTAATATTTAAAACCATCGATGGACACACCTGCGAACCTTATGAAGCACTAGTGCTTGATGTTCCAGAGGAATCAGTTGGTAATTGCATAGAAAAATTAGGCGTCCGCAAGGGTGAAATGCAAAATATGGAAACCGGAATTGATAAAAGAACCCAACTTGAATTTGTTGTGCCATCAAGGGGCTTGATCGGTTTCCGCGGTGATTTTATTAGGGCAACGCGAGGTGAGGGGATTATGAGTCATTCATTCCTTGAATATCGCAGAATGCAAGGTGATCTCGATGCCCGCCGCAATGGGGTATTAATTTCTTTTGAAGAAGGAACAGCAACTTTTTATGCATTAAAGGGTGCAGAAGATCGTGGTGTCTTTTTCATTACGCCAGGCACTAAAGTATATAAAGGCATGATTGTTGGCGAGAATAGCCGCCCGCAGGATCTAGAACTTAATATATGTAAAGCTAAGCAATTAACAAATATACGTTCTGCAGGCGCAGATGAGCTGGATGCCCTCCAAACTCCCATCCAGATGAACTTAGAGAGAGCACTTGAGTACATAGGACCAGATGAAATGTTAGAAGTTACCCCTGAATCCATTCGTTTGCGCAAACTTCCCGCAAAGAAGGTTGTGAAGCGCTAATTCCTGTGGAAGCATTTAAGGACCATCGCTTTTGTAGTGGAATTGAAAATTTTAATGATGGGCAGTATTATCTCGCCCATGATTTATTTGAAGACCTGTGGCACGATACTCAGGAACCAGAAAGACGTTGGATCCATGGAATCGTCCAGATTTCAGTAGCGATGTATCATAAATTAAATGGCAACATAAATGGAGCTATCCTTTTACTTGCAGAGGGGATTGCTCGCATAACTAGTTCTCTTTCCACTCCGGCAGGATTGAATGATGAGCTATTGCTTAAAGTGTGCAGACGACAACTTGAATTGTTGCAAGATTTTCAGCAAAAACATAAAAAATTTTTACCCCCAAATGAATATTCTGCCTTCATATCTCTTTTCCCTCAGCCATTGCTTGTATTCGCAAGCTGAAAATATTATGAATTTTAAATTTTTAGTATTTGCAATCGTAAGCGGTGTAACTTTTGCATCTAATGTGTTCGGCTCTCCTCTTATAACTGTTGAATCAGATCTTCAACAAGCAGACAACACAACAGGGGTTGTAACAGCTAGCGGGAATGTAAGAATTCTTTATCCAGATAAAAAGCTTACAGCCACTGCTCGCCAAGCCCAATATTTTACAAAGGAGGGGAGAATTGTCTTGAATGGTGATGTTGATGTAATTCAAGAAGGTGGAAATAGGTTGAAGGCCCAAAGAGTTATCTATTTTGTTGCAAGTGATCGTTTAATTGCAGACCCACCAGCAGGGGAACAGGTAAAAAGCTGGATTCGCATAATGCGCCAGACTCCATGACTTTGTTGTTGCAGAAGGTTTCTCTCAGTTTTTCAGGCAAACCTGTTGTAAGAGATGTATCTTTATCTTTGGCTCCCGGAGAGGTTGTTGGTTTGCTTGGCCCGAATGGGGCTGGTAAAACCACTACTTTTAATCTTGTAACTGGCATGTTAAAGCCAAACCTCGGCGATGTGCTTTTAGATAACAAGTCTATTAAACAATTATCAATGCCTGAAAGGGCCCGTAAGGGTATCGGTTATTTAGCTCAAGAAGCTAGTATCTTCCGCAATTTAAGTGTGCGTGATAATCTGCTCCTAGCGATGCAGCAAAGCGGTGTCTCTTCAAGCGCACAAAGAGGGCGCTTAGAAGAACTGGTAATTGATTTTCAACTAGAGCGTTTTTTAAATCGCAAGGGTTTTCAGCTCTCAGGTGGCGAGCGGAGGCGCACCGAAGTAGCTCGCGCCCTTTCAGTTGGGGTGTGCGGGCCGAGGTTTTTATTACTGGATGAGCCGTTTGCAGGTGTAGACCCTCTAGCTGTTAATGACCTGCAGCAACTAATAATTTCGCTTCGAGATCGAGGAGTTGCAATGTTAATTACAGATCATAATGTACGCGAAACCTTATCTATCACTGATCGAGCATATATACTTACAGATGGTTCAATTCTTGCTTCAGGCACTGCATTTGATCTTGCTAATAATCCATTAGTTCAAAAGCATTATCTTGGCGAGGGTTTTGTGCTATGAGGAAATTATTTCAGTTACTTGCTCGCCGTTGGCAATCGATACCATTAATGGATAGATGGCTTTTATCAGAATTAATCGGCCCACTTTTATTTGGCGTTGCTGCTTTTACCGCTGTAACACTATCAGTTGGTGTGGTTTTTGAGTTGGTGCGCAAGGTGGCCGAATCAGGGTTATCGATCGCAGTTGCTACGCAAGTTTTATTTCTCAAATTGCCTGGATTTCTTGTTCTTTCATTTCCAATGGCCACGCTCATGGCCACCCTTTTGGCTTACAGCCGTTTATCTGGAGGTAGTGAACTCACAGCGCTGCGCAGCATCGGAGTTTCAACGATGCGTTTTATTTTACCAGCGATATTTTTAGCTTCCGTAATGAGTGGGCTCACTTTCATGTTTAATGATCTTATTGTGCCACCTGCTAACAGAAGCGGTTATGTAACCTTACAGAAAGCATTAGGCAGAAGTATTGATTCTGAAAAGGGTGAAAATATTATTTATCCAAGATACGGGAAGGTTGTAGGCTCTTCAACGGCTAGAGATAAAGAGCGATTAGTTCATCTATTCTACGCAAGAGATTATTTTAATGGCGCTATGGTTGATGTTACTTTGTTAGACTTTAGCAGGCCAAATAGCAGGCAGATGCTTACTGCAAAACTTGCTAGATACGATCAAAAATCTGGGAATTGGGAGTTCATAAATGGAAATGTCATTAATATTTCGGAGAATGGTGGCATGAATACAACGGCCGAATTTGATAGTTATTTTTATCCGCTCGGGCAGGGCCCTTTAGATCTTGCCGAACTTCCGAGAGATGCAAACAATATGACCGTGGCCCAGGCAAGGGAGGGGTTGAGAATTCTTGATCAAGCTGGAGACCGTAAGGAGGCGCGAAAACTGCGTGTTCGCATCCAGGAAAAATTCTCTTTCCCTGCTATTTGCTTAGTTTTTGGCTTGATTGGAGCCAGCTTGGGTTCAAGGCCAAACGGACGTACTAGTCGAAGTCAAGGCTTTGGTATCAGCGTGCTTTTAATTTTTCTTTATTACCTCTTGGCCTTTGTTTTCAGTTCCCTTGGCGTTAAGGGTACCCTCACGCCTTTGTTATCAGCCTGGTCTCCCGTTTTTATCGGTCTTCTGGGAGGTGCTTTTCTGTTGCGAGAAGCGAGCCAATAAGAGGCGATTCTCTCCTTCTGATCCAATTTTGTCCTAAACCTTAGGTATCTTCCATGACGCTTCCTTTGACGGATCCGGTTTTATTGCTTGGTCTTATGGCCTTTGCTTCGCTTTTATTGGCCTTACCAATAGCTTTTTGGAGTCTTAGCGGCAATCCAGGTGCCCTAACCCAAAAACTTGTTCGAATTTTGGTTGTGGCTGCAAATTTGCTGCTTACAACCCAACTGGTGTGGCGCTGGCTTGATTCGGGTCATTTCCCAATCAGTAACCTTTATGAATCACTTTGTTTTTTGGCTTGGGGGTGCACCCTTACCCAGCTTCTCGTGGAGCGCAGCTGGCCTTCACCGTTAGTTCCTGCTGCCACCACCCCAATGGCTCTGATTTGCGTTGCCTTCGCTAGTTTTGCGTTACCAGACACCTTGCAAAACGCTGCTCCGCTAGTGCCGGCGTTGCGCTCTAGCTGGCTTGTAATGCATGTGAGCGTGATAATGATGAGTTACGCCGCTTTGTTAGTTGGTTCTCTTCTTTCGGTTGCTGTTTTACTTACAGAACGAGGCCAATTACTAGAATTGCGCAGCAGTTCAATCGGAAGCGGTGGTTTTCAGAAAGCTCGCCTAGATTCAAGCGGAACTGTTTCCTTAGAAACAACAACTTTTGGTTTAGGTGAACGTTTAGACAACCTTAGCTATCGCACTATTACTGTTGGTTTTTTGTTGCTAACCGTTGGCCTTATTAGTGGTGCAGTGTGGGCTAATGAGGCTTGGGGCAGTTGGTGGAGCTGGGATCCCAAAGAAACATGGGCCTTAATCTGTTGGTTGGTTTATGCGGCCTATCTTCATACTCGCCTTACTAGGGGTTGGCAGGGAAGAAAACCTGCATGGGTTGCAATTGGAGGCCTAGTGGTAATTTGCGTTTGTTATATTGGAGTGAATTTACTGGGTATTGGTTTGCATAGTTACGGCTGGTTCTTTGATACTTGATTCAATTAATGCTCTCAAGTAGTTCCTGAAATTTCTTATCAGAGCCCAGCTTATTAATTAATGTATTCCTTTCCCATAAGCAAAGTTGCCTTTCTGGAAAGCCTTCTATCCAGTCGTCGATAACCATGATTGGTTTACCCAGATTGAAAGGTGGCAGCTCTAGATTAAGCAAACGAAATGAACCAGTGGTTATATCTTTATTTTTAGTGCAATTTTGATGATTAGAAGTTAAGATATATCGAATATCGCTTGTTAAAAAGTTTTGAATTGCGATTGCAATATCTTTATAGGAAAGATGAAATAAGCAGTCTCTGCACAACCAGAGATCAGCTTGAGGCAATTTGTCATTTGTTATATCCAAGCTTATAAATCTCTTGCTTGCATCTCCATAAAGCAGCTGATTCTTATCTATTAGTGGTTTTACTATATCCGCCCCTATATATGAAATACTTCTATTCCATTCAATAGCTCTAAACCAGTTAAAATCTCCGCATGGTGAGTCGAGTATTATAAACACCCCTAATTCTTCTACAAGTTCTGGAATTTTTGTTCTTATATTTTCTGTGTATGCCAAAGTAGACCCTGGACCGGAAACGCTTTCGCTGTCTCCCCAGGTATTGTTTTGATAGTAGTAATCAAAAATGTTATTACCTGCTTTAAGCAAATCCAACTTTTGATTAAAACCAATTCTTATTGAATCAACTAAAGAAAATATCCAATTATTAATCATTTATTCAGTTGCTTGGCGCTTGGCTGTTGCGAATATTGGTAATAGCTTCTGCATAATTATCAGTATTAAAAATGGCGGAGCCAGCAACCAAGGCATTTGCACCAGCTTCAATTACTTGCCAAGCATTATTTGCTTTAATGCCCCCATCAACTTCAATCCAAGGGTCAAGGCCTCTTTCATTACACATCTGCCTAAGAGCGCGCACTTTATTTACTGCGGATGGTATGAAACTTTGACCACCAAAACCGGGATTCACACTCATTATTAAAACCAAATCACAGAGTTCTAGGCAATATTCAAGGCTGCTTAAAGGTGTGCCGGGGTTCAATACAGCACCAGCTTTGCAGCCCAAATCACGAATTTGTCCAAGATTTCTGTGCAGGTGAGGGCAAGCCTCTACCTGTACATAAATATGATCTGCACCAGCTTTTGCAAAATCTGCAACAAATTTTTCTGGCTCAACAATCATTAAATGCACATCTAGGGGCTTGCTGGTTACGGGCCTTAGTGCCTCAACCACCAATGGGCCAATGGTGATGTTGGGTACAAAACGGCCGTCCATTACATCCACATGGATCCAGTCGGCTCCAGCCTGATCCACTGCCCTCACGTCATCGCCAAGTCTTGAAAAGTCTGCGGAAAGGATCGATGGGGCGATCACAAGGGATTTCTTAGGCATGGAGACGCAGTCGATAACGGAATTGTACGGAGCTCACCGGCCTGCAGCGCTGATACAGTCACTCACACTGTTCTTTGCCGCAGCCCCCTTGGACCGCACCCTCATCCAGGAAATTCTTGAAGTAGTAGAGCAGGCGGCCATCGCTTCCGCTGAACTCACAGGTATGGGCCTAAAAAATGAGGCGGACGCTGCTGCAGTTGAAGCCATGCGCAAGCGCATGGGACTCATCAACATGCAAGGGCGAATCGTTATTGGAGAGGGGGAGCGGGATGAAGCACCCATGCTCTACATCGGCGAAGAGGTTGGTACTGGCACAGGCCCGGGCGTTGATTTCGCCGTAGACCCATGTGAGGGCACCAACCTTTGCGCAAATAGTCAGAGGGGCTCTATGGCGGTTCTCGCCGCCTCTGATCGTGGCGGTTTATTTAATGCGCCTGATTTCTACATGAAGAAACTGGCTGCACCCCCTGCCGCCAAGGGCAAGGTTGATATTCGCAAATCAGCTACAGAAAACATCGCAATCCTCAGCGAGTGCCTTGGTCTTGCTCCTACAGAGCTGGTAATCGTGGTGATGGACCGCGCACGTCACAAAGATTTAATCGCTGAAATTCGCACTACTGGCGCCCGGGTACAGCCAATTTCAGATGGAGACGTGCAAGCAGCCATCGCCTGTGGCTTTACAGGCACAGGCACCCATTGCTTGATGGGCATTGGCGCAGCTCCAGAGGGAGTTATCTCTGCGGCGGCTTTGCGAGCCCTTGGCGGTCATTTTCAAGGTCAATTGGTGTACGACCCTGCAGTGGCTCAAACTTCTGAATGGGCTGATTACACCAAAGAGGGCAACATTGCCCGCCTTAACGAAATGGGTATTACCGATGTTGATAAGGTTTATGAAGCTGAGGAGTTGGCCTCCGGTGAAAATGTTGTTTTTGCAGGCAGCGGCATTACCGACGGTTTACTTTTCCATGGTGTGAAATTTGAAAAAGATTGCACTCGCACCAGCAGCCTGATCATCAGCACCCTCGACAACACAGCAAGGTTTACAAATACTGTGCATATTAAAGAGGGCGCAAAAAGCATCGCCCTGCACTGAGCTCCGCTTCCACTTTGAACCGCTAGTAATTGGGGGTGGTGATTTTGGTTGCCACTCCCACATGAATTCCCTTTGTTTCAGCCATGCATCTTGCCGTCGTAGGCCTCAGCCACCGCACGGCTCCGGTTGAAATCCGAGAACGGTTGAGTATTCCTGAGCATTCCTTGGAGCAATCCCTGAGGGAATTGCGTGCTCACGACCAGGTGTTGGAAACTTCAATACTCAGTACCTGCAATCGTTTAGAGATTTACAGCCTGCTTAAAAACCCCGAGGAGGGTGTTGAGGCAATTCAAAATTTTCTTGCCAGCCACAGTGGCTTACCAGGCCAGGAATTACAGCCCCACTTATTTGCCTTACACCACGAGGAGGCAATTCAGCATCTGTTAAGGGTTAGTGCCGGCCTCGATAGCCTGGTAATTGGGGAGGGTCAAATCCTCAGCCAAGTTAAAAAAATGTATCGATTGGGGCAAGACCACCAATCAATTGGCCCCATTCTCAATCGCTTGCTTAATCAAGCGGTTAGCACTGGCAAGCGGGTTCGCACTGAAACAAATCTTGGTTCTGGGGCTGTTTCGATCAGCTCAGCTGCTGTTGAATTGGCGCAATTAAAAGTTGGCCAAGAACAGGGCGTAGATGAATTGGTATCACTAAATAATGAAATAATTGCAGTTGTTGGAGCAGGCCGTATGGCTAGGTTGCTCATTCAACATCTGCAATCCAAGGGCGCAACAAAGCTTGTGTTGTTGAATCGCACAGTTTCAAAAGCAGAAACACTTGCAAGCGATTTCCCTGAACTACCCATTGAATGCTTTGGTTTAGAACAATTAGATAAACAATTATGCGCCTGCTCATTATTATTTACAAGCACAGGAAGTGAGGAGCCAATAATTGATGGCAAACGTATTAATAGTTTGACAAGGAATCAAAGATTGATGTTGATTGATATCGGTGTGCCCCGCAATATCAGTTCAGATACCAGCCTCAGCCGCAATGTTCAATGTTTTGACGTAGATGATTTGCAGGAGGTTGTTGATCGCAACCAAGCGGCTCGACGGGAACTAGCCATTCAGGCAGAACAGCTCCTCGATGAGGACCGGCAAGTGTTTTTGGAATGGTGGGATGGCCTGGAGGCTGTTCCCACCATCAACCGCATGCGTCGCCACCTGGAGGAATTGCGTCAGCAAGAATTGCTAAAAGCTCTAAGCCGAATGGGATCCGATCTCTCAGATCGGGAACGCAAGGTGATCGAAGCGCTCACCAAGGGCATTATCAATAAGGTGCTCCACGGCCCCACAACGGCCCTGCGGGCTGCTCAGCCCCGCGCCCAAAGGCTTCATTCCATGGAAGCCCTCGAAAGGCTCTTTGGGCCCTTTGCTGGCCAGGGTGATGGCGATCAAGGCAGCGATTAGCAAGCTGAATTATTAGAAATCGGCCCACAACAATCGAGAAGCTTTAATCACAAAACAAGCGCGATTAAGCCAATTCCTTGCCGAATTGGGGGTGCTTCCCCCAGAGTGGCGCGGCTGCAGGGGCTAGATGAAAAGAGTTTTGGGCATCATTCTTGGAGGCGGAGCCGGCACCAGGCTGTTCCCTCTCACCAAGATGCGGGCTAAGCCGGCTGTACCGCTTGCTGGAAAGTATCGACTTATTGATATACCAGTGAGCAATTGCATAAATAGCGGAATCACGCAAATTTATGTTCTTACCCAGTTCAATAGCGCTTCATTGAATCGGCATATTTCGCAAACTTACAATCTCTCTACAGGTTTCGGCCAGGGCTTTGTTGAGGTTCTAGCAGCACAGCAAACACCCGATAGCCCTAGCTGGTTCGAAGGAACTGCAGACGCCGTTCGCAAGTATGAGTGGTTATTTAAGGATTCGGATGTAGAGGAGATAGTTATTCTTTCTGGCGATCAACTTTACCGGATGGATTATAAATTATTCGTTGAAGAACATCGCCTTAGCGGGGCCGATCTTACAGTTGCAGCCCTTCCTGTTGATGCGGAGCAGGCTGAAGGGTTTGGTCTTATGCACACCGATAAAGAAGGTTGGATAAGTAAGTTTAGAGAAAAGCCCAAGGGCGAAGCTCTTAAAGAGATGCGAGTGGATACTGCAAGCATGGGCTTGAGCGAATCTGAAGCCGCACGTAGACCTTACTTAGCTTCGATGGGTATTTATGTATTTAAACGGGATGTGTTATTTAATTTGCTTGCGGAAAATCCCGAAGCAACAGATTTTGGCAAGGAGATTATTCCAACTGCGTTGCAGAGTGGTCTAAAATTAAAATCATACTTTTTTGATGATTATTGGGAAGATATCGGTACTATTCGAGCATTTTATGAGGCTAATTTAGCTCTCACGGCCCAACCTGATCCTGCCTTTTCTTTTTACGACAAACAATTTCCTATATACACACGCCACAGATATTTGCCGCCTTCTAAATTGCAAGATGCTCAAGTAACCGAATCAATCATTGGTGAAGGTTCCCTGCTCAAAGCCTGCAGCATCCACCGTTGTGTTTTGGGAGTTAGATCGCGCATCGAAAATGAGGTTGTTTTGCAAGACACTCTCGTTATGGGTTCTGATTATTTTGAATCCGCTGAAGAACGAGAACTGTTGCTCGAAAAGGGTGGAATTCCTATGGGAGTGGGAAAAGGTACAACCGTAAAGAGAGCAATTTTGGATAAAAATGTGCGCATTGGCGCCAACGTTACGATCGTAAATAAAGACCATGTAGAGGAGGCAGACAGGCCAGAACACGGTTTTTATATCCGCAACGGCATCGTGGTGGTTGTGAAAAATGCTTCCATTGCCAATGGTATGACGATCTAATTTGTTCGGAGCAAAGCTTTGGGATCCGAACAGATCGGCTTCCTTAGCAGGCTCTTAAGCCGCTTGTTGCCACACTGATACGGTCTGGTTTTGTTTTAACCATGGGTAAAGGGCACTTTGGCTTGATCGGTCTTGGCGTAATGGGGGAAAACCTCGTTTTAAACGCTGAGCGCAACGGCTTTTCCAGCGTTGTTTACAACCGCACAGCTCAAAAAACCGATGAATTTTTGGCTGGCAGGGGCGCTGGCAAGCAGATCAGCGGTGCTTATTCCCTTCAAGAATTTGTAGACAAGCTTGAACGTCCCCGGCGGATCTTGATGATGATCAAGGCTGGCCAACCGATAGACGACACAATCGCCAGCATTTCCCCTTACCTAGAGGAGGGTGATCTGCTCATCGATGGTGGGAACTCTCTTTACACAGATACAGAACGGCGTGTTGCGGATCTGGAAAGCAAGAGTTTTGGTTACATCGGAATGGGAGTTTCTGGGGGGGCTAAAGGTGCTCTAGAAGGGCCAAGCATGATGCCTGGTGGCACCAAATCTTCTTACGACGCTATCGAAAGCCTCGTTACCAAAATGGCGGCCCAGGTAGAGGATGGCCCCTGTGTTACTTACATCGGCCCTGGTGGTTCCGGTCATTTTGTTAAGACCGTCCATAACGGAATTGAGTACGGAATCGAGCAAATTCTTGCTGAGGCCTACGACTTGATGAAGAGGGTTGGCGGCATGAATGGCACTCAGATGGCAGATGTGCTCGGCAAGTGGAACAGCACTGAAGAGCTCTCTTCCTACTTAGTTGAAATTACAGAGGTTTGTCTTCGCACCAAAGATCCAGAAGATGGCGCTGATCTGGTGGAAAAAATCATGGACCAAGCCGGCCAAAAGGGCACTGGTTTATGGACGGTGGTGAGCGCCTTGCAAATGGGCGCCCCAGTGCCAACCATTTACGCCTCATTAAACGCCCGAGTGATGAGTTCCCTCAAGCCCCAACGGGTTGCTGCAGAGTCGATTCTCAAGGGACCGGCCATCAAGCCCTTCTCGATGGGTAGCCCCGAGGATTCAATGGCACCGTTAATGGATGCCGTTGTTCTCGCCTGTATGGCGAGCTATGCCCAAGGCATGGAACTTATGCGTATTGCCTCAGAGGAGCACAACTACAACCTGCATATGCCTTCCATTGCTCAGATTTGGAAAGGGGGTTGCATTATTCGCGCAAAACTGCTGAAACGCATCCAAAACGCGTTTAATAAAGACCCTCAACTCTGCAACTTACTTGTAGATCCATGGTTTGCTGAGCAAGTAAATAATCGTTTGGCTGGCCTAGCTAAAATAGTGGCCGGGGCCGCTGAAGCTGGAATCCCGGTACCTTGCCTAAGCAGCACCCTTGATTACATTAATAGTTATCGCAGTGGCCGTTTGCCTCAGAATTTAGTGCAAGCAATGCGCGACTGTTTCGGTTCCCATACCTATCAAAGAGTTGATAAGGATGGGGCTCATCACACCGAGTGGCTTTAGTGTCTGTGTATCAATTAAGCAGGGTTGCCAATCAAACTGAACTAGCGCAACTTGCTGCTGAGCGAATTGCATCCTGTATTAACAACACGCTTGAACAGCGTGAGCGCGTGCAGATTTCCCTCTCTGGCGGCAGCACTCCGCAAGCCGCCTACAAAATCTTGGGCCAGCTATCGCTGGCCTGGGAACGTATCGATTTTTTTCTGGGGGATGAGCGATGGGTTGCCTCCGATGATCCCCTTAGTAATGCCCGAATGGTGCGATCGAGTTTGCTTGCGAATCCCAACAGTTCAAAAGCTTCTTTTTATGCCGTACCTACAGACGCCAGCAGCCTTGAAATAGGCGTTGAAGCCTATGAACGCTGTCTCGAGCGAATATGCAACAGCAGCCCACCTGTATTTGATTTGGTGTTATTGGGCCTCGGGGATGACGGACACACGGCATCACTATTCCCAGGAACCGCAGCCACTTTGGTTCGCGATCGCTGGGTAACGGTGGGGGAAGGCAAAGGCATTCCAAGGATTACTTTCACTGTGCCAGTGCTTTGCGCAGCCCGTGAAGTGATGTTTTTGGTGGCAGGAGCGGGCAAAAAAGTTGCTCTGCAACGTTTGCTAGATCCTTTAGAAGATCCACTTCGCACCCCTGCAAAATTGGTTGATACAGCAGCAAACATCGCTGTTTTAGCTGATACTGAGGCCTGTGCCGGGTTGGCCTGAACTAATGGTGATGCTGATTGCAGCAGGGGACGGTTTTGCTGGCTGGAGCAGCCTTAATGACACTGTTATGGGGGGAAGAAGCAGTGGATCCTGCAGCATTGATTCCCAAGGTTTGGTTATGCAAGCTCTTGTGGTAACCGAAGGTGGTGGTTTTGTTAGCTGCCGCTCCCCCCGTTATCAACCGCCCTTAAATCTCAGTGCTGCCTCAGCCCTAGAGCTTGTACTTGAAGGAGATGGCAGACGCTACAAAATCGCGATAGCACCGGCAGATCTAGCCGGCAAATTGGCGAATTTTTTACCCGGTGGTTTGCGTTGGGTTCGCGATTTTGATACAAATTCGGCTGGTATTACCCGCGTTCGTATTCCCTTTTCTGAATTACAGCCCACTCTGCGGGCAAATCCAGTGGGATTGCCATTGCGGTTTGATCCAAGCCGCATTGCGCAGATACAGATTTTGCATTCACGTTTTGCTGAGGACGGCAGCGAAAACAAAGGCTTTAGACCAGGGGCTTTAAAGCTTGTTTTGCAGAAACTGGAGGCCCTTCCCTAATGGCACCAGCTTGGTTGCCGGCAACAAACCAATTAGAGGAACAAGCCGACTTGCTCCAGAGAATTAGCCAATGTGCTGATCACTCAAAGCCTGGGCTATTGCATGGAGCAATTCTTTTGGAAGCTGAGGTTGATAGTTGGTTAGTTCGACTTGAAGCGCGTGATAAGAGAGGTTTAAGGCAAGAAGCTGAGGATCTTGAACTTGAAATTTATGGTTCAGCTCAAAATCCCTCGATTCAAATTGGCTGGCTTCTCAATTCAGATCAACCATTGCTTTGGCTTGGACGCCATCCGGTATGGATGGATCCCAATACCGGCATGCAGCTCGAACGCCCGGAAGCAGGAATGAACCTGGAAACCCTTGGCAGACGGCTGCGCACTTTGCTTATTCAGGGCTGATCAGTTACAGCTCCCTTGCTGCTGCAACCAACCTGGCGAGCATATTTACCTAAAACTCCAGTGCGATAGCGGGGTACTGGTGGAATCCAAGCAGCTCGGCGACTGTTAATTTCAGCTTCATCCACATTTAGTTGAACTAATAATTTATGAGCATCCACTGTGATGCTGTCACCTTCACGCACCAATGCAATCGTTCCGCCAACGGCAGCTTCTGGAGCTACATGGCCCACCACCATTCCATAGGTACCACCGGAAAATCTTCCATCAGTTATCAATGCAACCTGATCACCTAAGCCTTGGCCGATAATTGCCGAAGTTGGCGAGAGCATTTCTCGCATTCCAGGCCCCCCTACTGGCCCCTCGTAGCGGATTATCAAAACATCACCAGCAAGAATTGCACCACT
>VFLB01000284.1 GCA_009914645.1 Synechococcaceae bacterium Bin_79_3 | reverse complement strand
TTGCAGCTGCTTTTAGGCAATGGCTGGCAAGCACTTGAACATCGTTGGCATTGCCGTTGGGGTGAAATTGATCTACTTGTGGCGAAGCCTGAACGCTTGCTGCTTGTGGAGGTGAAAGCACGCAGCCGGGTGGGGCCCGATGGATGGGGTGCTGGAGCATTTGGAATTATGAAAAGGAAAAAATTAGAGCGCAGTTTTTCCTGTTGGTTGGCTTTGCATCAAAGCTGGCATCAAGCGTCTGTTGAAATCGTGTTAGCCCTTGTGCCGATAGTTTCGTTGCCCAGCCAACGACTACAAAAACCGATCCGCTGGCTGATTTGGCATGGGTGATGTTGCACAGTGATTAGATAAGTAACTGGAAAAAGCCTTTTTTTATGGGTTTTTCAGGCCACAACGCCCGTAAACGCTTTGGGCAGCATTGGCTAAAAGATGCCGCTGTACTAAATCAGATCATTGAGGCCGCTGAATTATCAGCTTCTGACATTGTTTTGGAGGTTGGTCCTGGTCGTGGCGCCCTTACCCAGCGCCTATTGAATCAGCCCCTGTTACGCCTTGAAGCAATTGAGTTGGATCGTGATTTAGTGCAGGGTTTGCAGCAGCAATTTGGAGCTGATCCGCGCTTCCATCTACAGCAAGGCGACGCCCTAGTAGTGCAACTTCCAGAGGCAAATAAGGTTGTTGCAAATATCCCTTACAACATCACAGGCCCTCTCCTGCAGGTGCTGCTTGGCCGCCTTGATCAACCGGCGCCCCATCGCTTCCAATCATTGGTTTTGCTTTTACAAAAGGAGGTGGCGCAACGTATTACGGCAGCAGCTGGGGATAGCAATTTCAGTGCCTTGAGTGTGCGAATGCAATTGCAATGCAATTGTTATTCGATTTGCGAAGTGCCACCCCGTTGTTTTGAGCCCCCTCCCAAGGTTATGTCTGAAGTGATTTGCCTAAAACCGCTTGCAATTTTGCTTGATGCTCAGATCGCTAAAATTGTTGAGCAACTTTTAACTGCCGCCTTCGGTGCTCGGCGCAAAATGATACGTAATACGTTGGCAGCTTTTGCGGAAGGGGAGACATTTCAAAACTGGTTAGAACAAGCACGTGTTTCTCCCGAACAAAGGCCCCAGGAAATTAGCCCTGATAAATGGGTAGCGTTAGCATCTTCATTACCATCAAAACTTTGAATACAAGAAATCTAATAAAAGCACCAGCGAAGCTCAACTTGCATCTGGAAGTTTTGGGATTACGCGTAGATGGCTTCCATGAATTGGCCATGGTGATGCAAAGCATCGATCTATTTGATTTGATTAGTGTTGAGGCCGCAGATCCAGGAGTTGTGCTGCTTGAAAGTTCTGATCCTCAGCTAGCGGTAGATCAGAGCAACTTGGTTGTTAAAGCGGCCCATGCCCTTAAAACCCATTGTGGTCGCCCTGAACTAGCTGCAAAATTGCAGCTTAAAAAAAATATTCCAATCGGGGCTGGGCTAGCTGGCGGCTCCAGCGATGCCGCCAGCACCCTGCTCTTGCTAAATAGATTTTGGCAACTTGATGTTTCGATGCTGGAGTTGCAGTTACTGGCTGCGGAGCTGGGATCTGACGTGCCTTTTTGCCTAAGCGGTGGCACTCAATATTGTTTTGGCCGGGGCGAAAAACTAGAGCCTCTGCCGAGCACACCAGCCCTTGGCGTTTTGCTTATCAAAGATCCATCTGCTCAGGTGAGCACCCCATGGGCCTATAGCCAATGCCGCCAATTGAGGCAGGAGTTTTACTTAGATGCTGAGCAGGATTTTGAAAATCGACGCGCTCAACTACGCCAAAAATCAAATCAGCAATGGCATGAGTTGCGTAATGATTTGCAAGAGGTGGTGGCCCCTTCTGTTGCAAGTGTGCGCTCTGGGTTAGCACTGCTCAAAAGCAGCGCCCAGTTGCTTGGGTGTGCCATGAGCGGCTCAGGCCCAAGCCTTTTCGGTTTGTTTTTAGATCGCAGCCTGGCTTATGCAGCCGAGCAGCAATTACTGCCTGCGTTGCGGAAGAATGGATTCGATCATTGGGTGTGTGAGTTTGAGCCAGCTAGAAATTTCTAAAAGCGCTGAGAAAGCAGTAGTTAAAAAGGGCCCCTTGAGCTACTTGAGTGGCAGTCTTACCAGTGCTCTTTTTTGTGGTTTGGCGATCAGCATCACCTGGCGCATCATTGGTTACTACAGCGACAGACCGCCCCATTACAGCCAGCGAATAGCTCAATCCATTGCTACAGCTGTGAAAACATTATTAATAGGCAGTGGTTGCCTCGCTACGTTCACCTGTGGCTTGATCAGCATTGGTTTGTTTTTGCTCTTCATCCGCTCACTCCTACCTACTAAGCCCATACCTGCCGATTAAGCTCACTTCACACGAGATAAAACTATGACTCCCCATGACTTGGGGTTACTGGCCCTGCTGCTCTCCCCCGGACTGCTGCTATCGGTTTTATTGCTAACCACCTTCGCCGCTGGTGGCTAGGGCCCTGTCCCGCTGATAGGTTGGGCCCTGCCGGAACAAGCCGGCCCTCTGTGTGCCCTTACTTTTGTGGCTGAAACCCTTCTTTTTAACGCTCTACGCGAAGCTATCGATGAAGAGATGGCTCGCGACCCATACGTTTGCGTGATGGGTGAAGATGTTGGCCAATATGGCGGGTCTTATAAGGTTACAAAAGATTTATATGAAAAATACGGAGAGTTAAGAGTACTTGATACTCCTATTGCTGAAAATAGCTTTACTGGAATGGCTGTTGGTGCAGCAATGACCGGTTTGCGGCCAATCGTTGAGGGAATGAATATGGGATTTTTATTGCTTGCTTTTAATCAAATCTCCAACAACATGGGAATGTTGCGTTATACCAGCGGTGGTAATTTCACAATTCCCACTGTTGTACGCGGACCAGGAGGTGTGGGTCGCCAACTGGGAGCAGAACATAGCCAAAGATTAGAGGCTTACTTTCATGCCGTCCCCGGGATAAAGATTGTTGCCTGCAGCACCCCAAAGAATGCTAAGGGGCTTATGAAGGCTGCAATTCGTGATAACAATCCAGTTTTATTTTTTGAACACGTGCTTCTTTATAACTTGAGTGAAGAAATCCCTGAAGGCGAATATACCTGTGCATTAGACAAGGCGGAGTTGGTAAGAGAGGGTAAGGACATAACACTACTTACCTATTCGCGTATGCGTCATCATTGTTTGGAGGCGGTGAAGCAGGTGGTTGAAAAGGGCTACGACCCTGAGCTAATTGATTTAATTAGTCTTAAACCATTTGACATGGAACTTATAAAGCAATCCGTTGCCAAAACCCATAGGGTTGTAATAGTTGAAGAATGTATGAAAACAGGTGGTATCGGGGCCGAGTTGATTGCTTTAATTGTTGAACATTGCTTTGATGATCTCGATGCACCTCCAGTGCGTTTATCTAGTCAGGATATTCCAACTCCATATAATGGGAAATTGGAGAATTTAACAATTATTCAGCCCCATCAAATCGTATCAACCATAGTTTCTATGGTGCAGCGATGACTAAATCTCAAGGCTGGTTAGCCTTAATACTAGCTCTTGCAATTGGCAGTGTACTTGTTTTACGTAGCTTGCCACTTTCCTTGGGGTTAGATCTCAGAGGGGGATCACAATTAACACTTTTAATAAAACCAGCTGGTGCAATAAAAAGAATAGAGCCCAACAAATTAGAGGCTGTTAAGGATGTTCTTGAGCGCCGCGTTAATGGCTTAGGGGTATCGGAGGCAACGGTAACTAGTTCCGGAGAAGATAAAATTATTGTGCAATTGCCTGGTGTGCAGGATCCCCGTAAAGCAGCGGAGGTGCTTGGCACTACAGCAATGTTGGAGTTTAGGGCACAGAAACCTGATACCGAACAGGAGATGACAGGTTTAATGAGGCTGAAACGTTTGCTTGTTGCAAAATTAGATCAATTGGTGGGTAGGGATAAAAAGGGGCCTGATGTAGATAAATCATTAAATGAATTGCTTAAATCGTTAAATCTCAATTCACCTGAGGGTGCATCTGAGCAGCAACAATTAGAGGCGATTCTTACTGACACAAATAGACGCATAGTTTCTCTTTTCGAAGCTCCCGCTTTCACAGGTACTCACCTAATAGATGCTGGCAGACAGCAGCAGCCCAATAGTCAGGCTTGGGAAGTAACGCTGAGATTTGATCGTATCGGTGGAGATGAGTTTGCAGCATTAACAAAATCCATTGCTGGAACAAATCGTCTGCTTGGAATCATGCTTGATGGCAATTCAATTAGTGAGGCTAGTGTTGGAGCTCAGTTCGCCACAGCTGGTATTACCGGCGGTTCTGCAAGTATTACCGGTCAATTCACTGCTGAGCAAGCGCGCAACCTTGAGGTGCAGTTAAGAGGGGGAGCTTTACCATTGCCTGTTGAGATTATTGAAAATCGTTCCGTTGGCCCCACCCTTGGCGCCGAGAATGTACGCAATAGCTTGGTAGCAGCAGTGCTTGGAATTGCACTTGTTGGAGTATTTATGATTATTATCTACAGAGTGCCTGGAGTTGTTGCAGTGCTGGCACTTTGTTTATATGCTCTTTTTAACTTAGCAATTTATGCACTTATACCTGTTACTTTAACATTGCCCGGAATCGCCGGTTTTATACTTTCTGTTGGCATGGCAGTTGATGCAAATATCTTGATCTTTGAGCGCACAAAAGAAGAGCTTCAAGACGGTAACAGTTTATTTAGATCTGTTGAGGCTGGATTTTCCAGGGCTTTTTCATCAATATTTGATGGTCATATAACCACACTAATTAGCTGTGCAGCTCTCGGCTGGTTGGGAACGGGTCTTGTTAGGGGTTTTGCTATAACCCTTGCCGTGGGTGTTCTACTCAGTTTATTTACAGCCCTCACCTGTAGCAGAACGCTGCTGCGTTTAGTTCTTAGTTATCCAGCCTTGCGTAGACCCGAATTCTTTTTGGGTTCCCCTTCTCAACCATGACATCTTCCAGCGGCGCTTTGCTGCGAGAACCCTCCTTCCGCATTAATAAATACCGGCGCTTTTGCTTGGTATTAACAATTGTTTTGCTCATTTTAAGTATTTTGGGATTGCTTTTAAGTTGGCTTTCACCAATTCACGCTCCGCTTAGGCCAGGGCTTGATTTTACTGGTGGCACTGCAATCCAGGTGGAGCGAATCTGTAGCCCCAGCTGTAAGAGTTTTTCTATGGAGGAATTACGTAAAACACTCCCTGCAAATGCTGTAGTTCAAACACTTGATGCTGGTAAAGCCATCAGCGTTCGAACAATTGCCCTCAGCCCTGCCCAAAGTGGGGAAATCGTTGAATCATTGAATAGGGTACTTGGCCCGATCCAATCCAGTGATACCCAAATAAATACGATTGGACCCTTGCTTGGCTCCCAGCTCCTGCGTAGTAGCTTGCTTGCTCTGATTGTTAGTTTAGCTGGCATCGCTATCTATATTTCTCTTAGATATGCCCGTTTATATGCTGCTATGGCTTTAATGTGTCTTGTTCATGATGTAATACTTACCTCTGGTATTTTTGCTTGGCTAGGCTTGCTTGCAGGTGTTGAGGTTGATAGTTTATTTGTTGTAGCCGTTCTTACAATAGCAGGATATTCAGTGAATGATACTGTTGTTATCTTTGATCGTATTCGTGAGCAGCAGCAGGTGCTCCCTGATCTTACTGTTGAAGACCAGGTTGATCGTGCCGTAGCCGGTACATTAAAACGCTCATTTTATACAATTACCTCAACTATTTTACCTATTATTGCTTTGATTTTATTTGGAGGGGAAAGCCTATATTGGTTTGCGGTAGCTTTATTGATTGGAGTGTTAATTGGTGGTTGGTCTAGTATTGGTTTGATTCCGCCATTACTTCCATTGCTTGGTGGCAAACTCCCTTCAAAAAGTTCCACAAACAACTCAGAGTTAGCCGCGTGAGATTTAGGCAACTTGTAGCACTAACGGTTTGGTTCCTAGCTTTAAGTGAACTGCGTATCGAATTAATCTTACTGTTTCAGCACTTCACGTGGACGAGTTTTTTATATGCAATTTCAACAAATAAATTAGCAGCAATAATGTTGATTATTGCTCCACTTTATTACGCGCGGGCAGGTAGGCCTTTAAAGTCCAGCGATCCATAATTTCTTTAACAAAAATTTCTTCAAGTAAAACCTGTAGTACTACTATTGTTGGTAGCGCTAATAAAACTCCCGGAAGACCAAGCAATGCGCCAAGGCTTAATTGAGCCATAAGAGCAACAGTTGGCAACAAATTTACTGTATGTTTTAGAAGAATTGGAGTTATTAGGAAAGCTTCTGCGTTTTGAATTATGAGCCTCATTATTATTACCTGTAAGCTTAGCAATGGAGAAATTAGTAATGCCACTGCCGCTGGTACTAATGTTGCTACCGTTGGCCCGATGGTTGGTACAAATGTTAATGCTCCGCAGATGATTCCACTTAATAACGCCAACGGCACTTTTAACCATGCAAGACCAGCCCAGGTAACCAAAAATACCAATGAAGCAGAAATTGTCATTCCAGCAAGCCACCCACCAAGTGCTGCTCTGCAATCTCCCAGCAATCTTTTAACGTGTTGCCTATAGAATCGTGGGCTTGAGGAAATAATTAAACGGGTATGGCTTGGTGGATCTAAGCATAACAAAATGGCCAATAAACTCATCAATATAATTTGCAATGAACTGTTTACAGCTCCTCCTGCAAAGCCTAATAATTGACTGCCAAATGGTTGAAGTTTTTGTAGGTTAGAGATTGAATTTAATGATTTAAAAGCGATTTGAAGATCTTGCAAGCCTTTTATTTCACCGGTAAGTAGAAATAATTTTTGAATAAGTATTGGTAGTAATTGATTTAAGGTCTTAATTTGCTCCAATAGATCTGGCAAAAGCAGTGTGCCTAATTCCCATCCCAGGAAACATAGCAGCACCAATACAACTAATAGTGCTTGCGGTCTTTTCAATCTCAATCGTCGAATTAATATTTGCACCGGAACGTCCAGAGCAACAGCCATCACAATTGCACCAAATAAAACCAGAAGTACCCAACGTAATTCCCAGGCAAGTACGCCAAGGCCTAGTAAGGCGATGCTCCCAAGCAATGCAGGCCAATTAAAAGCTTGGCTCGGGCGATTCATGCCCTTAATGGCTTCTTCCAGCCATCGAGTAAATCATTAATTAATAAATCCCTAATTAACACTTGAAAACATACAGCCATCGGTAAAGCAAGAATTAAACCCAACGGACCAAAAATTAGTGTGAACCCCACCTGCGCCGCTAGGGTTAGGCCGGGTAATAAACGAAGTTGGTGATGCATTACAGATGGGGTAATTACATAACTTTCTAAATTCTGAATTATTATGTATAGAGCTAAAACAGCTGCTGCCTTCCATGGCGATTCCAAAACAGCAACAGCCATTGGGAAAATAGTTCCAATCGTGGGTCCAACATTTGGTATTACATTTAATAATCCAGCTAAAATACCATTTGCAATTGTAAGTTTTACCCCTAGCAAACTAAGCCCAATAAATGCTAGTAATCCTACACATATTGAACTTAATAACACGCCAAACATCCAGCTTTTTAGGGCTAATCCGCATTGATCAAGTACTAGTGCAAACTTTTTTCTGTAAAAGGATGGCGCTAAAGATACAGCCACTTGGTAGTAACTCTTGGGTTGAGCTGCAAGCATTACCGTAACGGCCAATACAAATAATGATTGCAGGGCAGCTGCGCCGATATTACCTACAAATCCAAGTATAGGTTTAACACCTCCGCCCAAATTGAAATCTGATTTTTGACCCATTTTTATGAAATAATTATCACTTAATCCTGTTAAATATGTAGCTGCTTTTGGCAGTTGATCGAGCAATTCTCTAAATTGTTCTATAAATGGTGGAACAAGTTGTGAAACCAGCAATGATACTGAAAGTATAATTAGTCCCAAAGCCATAAATAAAGCCTGCCAGCGCTTTATTTTTAGGCTCTGCTCAATGCCGCTCACTAGGCCCGATAAGGCTACACATAACACCACAGCAGCAAATAGTTGTATTAATAATTCGCGCAATTGCCAGCAAATTGTTGCTGCAGCCAGCAGGGCAAGCAAGCTGCACCATTGGGCAAAACCCATCCGAGCCTCAGCTCTGGTTGAATCCAAGTTCATGGCTTTCTGCGTAGCGCTCAGCAAAGCGCATGAAACGCTCAAAGTCTGCCTCACTTTTCCAGGTATAGGTAGCTTCAAGAGCGCTGGCTTTGCCATTCACAAAGCGACCTTTCACATCTCTTGTGATTAATTCCCCTTCATCATCGAGCAGAAACATGCCTGTGATATCTCCCACGGCGTTCGGTGCTAGAGCGTCTGGTTCTTCAAAAATGAATAGTGCCTGCCCAGTCATACCGTCCCGTGAGCGGGTGAGCTTAATTTCTGGTATCACCGTCTCATCAACACCACGAAAAAACTGAATTGAGGCAGTCATCACATCACCCTTAAAGCGAGAAGCTTAAGCACCTTCAGGCAGCAGCAGCATTTCGGCAATTGTTTCAGCAGTTTTGCCTTCCCCTGCGATGCGTTTAAAGCCCATCTGCCTTTTTTGCAGCTCCTTTATGTAGTAACGGTCGTAGTAGTCAAGGATTTCTGCGCATGCAGCTTCAAGGTTGCCGTTGCGAATATTGGCAATTACATTTGCGGTGCGTTGAGGCCCGAGCCGCCGGCTTAACCGCTGGGTAGCTTCAATTAATCCTTCAATCTCCTGCCTGCCGTAAACCTCCACAAGCAGGTTTATTCGCTCTGCTTTTGAACGCTCAAGCAACACCAGCGGGGCCGTTTGCATCTGTTTCCAAATACCGTTGGGAATGCGGCAACGCCCCACTTGGGCGCTTTCTGCCTCTAGCCAGATCGGACTGTTGCCCTCTTGTTTATGCAAGCAAATAGCAAGGCAATTCTCAAAATGTTCGCTACTTGGCTGCGCTGGTAAGCCAAGAGCACCAAAGCTGCTGCCTCGATGGCTTGCGAGCGCCTCAAGGTCCACCATTGCTCCCCCCTTTTTAGCAATGGCTTGCAGCACTTCAGTTTTACCGCTGCCGGTGCCGCCTCCAAGTATCTGCAGGGGCCATTGCTGCTCAAACAAAGCAAGGGCCCAGTTCCTGAAGCGTTTGTAGCCCCCATCGAGCAATTGCACCTCAAGGCCAATTGTTTTTGCTAACCAGCCCACGCTGCCGCTTCGCATTCCACCGCGCCAGCAGTAGATCTTCAGATTCCCCTCAGGTGCTAAACCTTTTATTTTTTGCGCAAGTTTTCCAAGCCGGGGCCCCACCAGCTCCAGCCCCAGCTGAGTAGCAGCATCTGAACCCAGTTGTTTATGGGTGGTTCCAATTAAACAGCGTTCTTCATTGCTGAATAGCGGCAGGTTGCTAGCCCCTGGGATATGGCCCTGTTCAAATTCTGCAGGGCTGCGCACATCAATGAGAGGTGCTGAATTTTCGAGAAAAGCATTCACTGCGATACTTAGCACTGGCCTCTATAGCGATGTTGACTGTTCCACGTCCCGAGGAACTACTTGAGGGGTTTCTTACTGGTAATGAGCGTCAACAGCTGCGTTTTTGGCCCCAGCTGCAGGCGCAGGCACCACAGCTAAAAGAGTTTGCCTGGCAGAAATTGCTGCACCAGCCGCGAACTGCTAATTCCTGGAGTAGCGGTGCCCTACTGCGACTGTTGGCTTCTGATTCCAGCATGCTCAAGGAGATCAAGGTTGTTTTTCCTGGTGGTTGGTTGCCAGCACCAGTTGGTGCATCTGATTTATTTGCAGAAATCCAGGATGCATTGCTTCTGGAGCAGCTGGAAATCGCCGATCGTTTTACTAGCAGTGCACTCAGGGAAATGGCTGGAGCTGCCGCTGTAACTAGGGGCTACGTGTATTACAGCGAAGTGGCGAGGTTTGATCCTGCGCTATTAGCCCACATTGATGCCTTGTGGTGGCTTTACAGCAATGGTCGCTTTGGATTTCGGATCCAGCAGCGCCTTAGGCAAAGCAGTGATGGCAACTGGGAGAAACTTTGGCTAACGCTTGGTTGGAAATTGGATGGTGTTTGGACCCGCTATCCCAACAGCTTTAATTGGTCCCATGGGGCACCAGAAGGGCATCTGCCCCTTATTAATCAATTGAGAGGAGTGAGACTATTCGACGCAATTTTGCGCCATCCAGCTCTAGACGCTGTTACACCCTCTGCATAAAATCAATTGGTTGCGCAATGAGCGCCTGATGACCCAGGCATCCAGCTTTATCCAGCGCTGGCGTTGGTGTGAATTCAGCACAACCTCAACCTTGGCTCTGCAGCCACTTTTGGAGTT
>VFLB01000255.1 GCA_009914645.1 Synechococcaceae bacterium Bin_79_3 | reverse complement strand
TGGAGGATAAAATGAAAACAGCTGCTACAAATCTCGATTTTGAGGCGGCGGCTAGTTTGCGTGATCAAATTAAAAAGTTACGCCAAAAATTAGTAAGTAGTACTTAAGCAAGCTTTAGCTACTTGTTGTTCATTCATTTTCAAATGTTTGCTGCTGCCCAAGCTGCACTGGCTGGCCCCAAGAGGATGCCGTTGCGATAATGGCCGGCCAAAATCATTAATCCTGGCAACAGTTGTTCAAGAATTGGTGCTGTGCGCCCCAGAGGTTGTGCCCTTACCCCCTGCCATTTGCGCAACACTTGAGCTTGCTTCAACCATTCTGGTGCTGCTCCTTTTAGGTGTTGCATCGCCTGCAGTTCCTTTGTTGCACCCATTTCGCTTGCAGTTTGAGCCGGCTCCAGGGTGGCACCAAGCCAAAGACGGCCCCCAGGGCGGGGTACCAAGTTGATGCCATCCCAATTAATACTGCCCTGCCAGTTGATATCCGTAGGTAGCTGTAACTCAAGCGCTTGGCCAATTACAGGTTGCAAGGTGATCGCAATAGAAATATCTTCTGCTAAGGGTTTTAACAACTCAGTGCTGGCAAGCCCTGAACAAAGCAAAATCACATCGAATTTCCTGTTTTCACTATATTTTTCATTATTTTGATCATTGCTGCCGCCGAGCCAGCTCACCTGCCAGCTGCCGCCATCTTGCTTCAATTGATTCACAAGCCCATCAATAATTTGTAGCCCGTAATTTTCGCCACTCTCTAATAGCGCCTGCATCCATTGCTTGGGATCAAGCTGACCATCAAATTCGCTCCACAATGCCCCGCATACACCTTGCGGTAGCTCTGGTAGACGGCCGCTATTCACAAAATTATTTAATTGAATAGGATCAACAATTTCCAGCTTTATATTTTCTTTTTTACGTTTTTCTGCTAGCGCTTGTTGTTTTTCAAATTGGTTGCTGCTATTTGCGAGCATCCAAAGCCCCCGTTGGATTGTCACCTCAAAACCAGTGGCTTCTAATTCCTGCCGCCACTGCTCAAATAGTGCTAATGATTGCTGCCTAAGCCGCCAATTTCTGCCGCTACTGCGCTGAAATACATTAGCCATTATTAAACCCAGGGCTGCAATACTTCCCCCCGTTACATCTTTTTTTTGGGATATAATTGTTACATTGAACCCCTGTTTGCTCAACAGCCAGGCTGTGCAGCAACCAACGAAGCCAGCGCCAATAACTGCAACTTTTTTTTGCTTATTAATTAAATTCAGTTTAAAGCTGCGCTTGGGATTACCTCGGCGTAGGCGCCAAAGCCACTGGCAACGCGAATGTAGTTTTTGCTAAGGGTGTTGCCATCTTGCAATCGTGCTGATTCGTCTAATTCCGCTAATGATTCTTTCAATGCATTAGCGCGTTTGTTTGCTTCCGCGCGATCAGCTGGTAGTAAACGTTGGTTGATGTAGCTCATTTCACGGCTCACTTCTTGCATTGGGCCATGGATCAAATTACGGGTGAATACCCAATTTTTTTCATTTACCAGTGTTGCTAGCTCTGGTAGCCGCTCTTTAGCTTCTAAAAAACCTTGGGCTTGGCGCCCGATTGTGGCCATATCCTCCGCGCTAATCGTTGGCGCGGCTTTGGTATTTCCGCCATCACAGGCGCTTAAACCAATGCTGAGCACAAACGCAAGAGCCCATAGGGCAAGGCGACGCAGGGCAGACACCATTATTAGAAGGCTGGATAGGGGCGAGTTTACCGGCCATATCCCTCAGATCTCACCGTAGATATGAAATTTGATCCCCACTATTGCTACGACGCCCTTGTGGTGGGTAGTGGTGCCACCGGTGCCGTTGCGGCCCACACCCTGGCCCAACAGGGTTTAAAGGTGCTGATGCTTGAGGCGGGTGCTGATAAAACCGTTGGCGAGGCCCTAGGGGCAGAACCGTTAAATAGCCTGCGGCGCTTGGCCCATCTCAGTGCTGGCCACCATTTGCTGCAAAGCCAGCACCCTGGCTATTGGAAAAACAATCCCAACCTTTATGTAAACGAACAGCAAAACCCCTACACAACCCCCGCCGATCAGCCTTTTCTTTGGACCCGCGGCCGCCAGGTGGGTGGCAAAAGCCTCAGTTGGGGTGGCATCACCCTGCGGCTTTCCAGCAATGAATTCAACCAGGGCTGGCCTGTTAGCCACAACGAACTAAGCCCTCACTACAGCTCCCTGGAGCAACAGCTGGGGGTATGGGGTGCCCGTGATGGTTTGGAACTACTGCCCGATGGTGAATTTGCCCCGCCAGCTGCTTTTACGCCGGGGGAATTGCATTTGCAGCGCGCCTGCAGGCAATTGGGCTTGCCATTTATTGCTTCCCGCGGCTTTCCGCGTCACCAAGCAAAACGGGATGGCCCTTGGCCCCTCTATAGCGCCCAGGGTGGTGCCCTAGCTGCTGCCCTGGCCACCGGTTTGGTAACCCTGCGCAGTGGTGCAATTGTTGCTGAGCTGTTGCTATCTCCAGCCCAGGATCAACTTGAAGGGGCGTTGTTTATCGATGCCAGTAGCGGTGCCATGCATCGCGCTAAGGCAAAGCTGGTGTTGCTTTGTGCTTCCACAATTGAAAGCCTGCGTTTGCTGCTGTTGTCCCGTGATGATCGCTGCAGCAAGGGCTTGATCGATCCCCATGGCCTGCTCGGTTTGGGCTTGATGGATCATGTATCGGTTGCACGCTTTTTTGCCTTGCCACCCCAGGCACCAGCGCCTCTGGGTACCGGTTTATCGGGGGCTGAAAGCGCTTTTATTCCCAACACAGGCGATGGCTATGGCCTTTGGTGTGGGGTGCAGCGCATCGATCCGCCTGCCTTGTTGCGTCGTGATCCAAAGGCGGCAATTGGCTTTTTAATTGGCCATGGGGAGGTGCTGCCAGATCCCAGCAATCGCGTTTGCCTTGATCACAGCCGTTTTGATGCTTGGGGTTTACCGGTGGCCCATATCGCCATGGCTTGGGGCATGGCAGAACAAACCCTGGTGAATTTGATGCTCAGCCGCATTCAAACCGTGGTGCAGGCAGCGGGCGGTGAGATCAAACCCATCGAAGATTTGTTCCGCTTGGCATTGATCGAACCATGGCTAACGGCTAGTGCCGCCGGCTCCCAAGCGGTGCCACCACCCGGCTACTACATCCATGAATTAGGTGGTGCACCCATGGGCGATAAACCTGAGCGATCAGTGCTGGATCGTTGGAATCGTTTTCGCACCTGCAAAAATCTGTTGGTTACCGATGGCAGTTGTTGGCCTAGTTCCGGCTGGCAAAGCCCAACACTCACCTCGATGGCCCTCACCAGGAGGGCTTGTTTGCAGGCAGCGGAAAACCGAACAAAATCTAATTAATGGCTTGATCAAATCGTTTCTACACGATATCTTTATCGTGTTATGAACATCTTTTTGATTGAATAGCACCTCTCCAGAAGCGCTTGCTGAGTATTTCAAGGTGTTCAGTGAACCCAATCGCCTGATGGTGCTTGCAGTATTAAGGGAGGGTCCCTTAAATGTAACGGCTGTAGTGCAGGCCACTGGCCTTAGCCAGGCCTTGGTGTCTAAGCATCTCAAGCTTCTTACAATTGCTGGGGTGGTGCAACGCAAACCAAAAGGTAGCTTGGTGTTTTATCAGGTAAAAGAGCAGGGAATTTTTAATTTTTTGCTTACTGCTGAAAACCAGCTTCGCGTTTGTAGGGAGCAACAATTTAATGCGCTTCAGAGTTAATTAACATCATGACAATCGCCACCGCAATTCTGCAATTGATCTGCCCAGATCGTGCTGGTTTAGTAAGTGAACTTTCAGGCTGGGTGGCAGCTAATGGGGGAAATATTGTTCATGCCGATCACCATAGCGATCAAGGTGCTGGTTTATTTCTAAGCCGAATTGAATGGGAGTTGGAAAGTTTTGGCTTGCCGCGGGAAGCGATCTGCCCTGCAGCCCGCGCCCTTTGCCAACGTTTAAACGGCCAATACAAAGTAAACTTTTCTAATCACCGGCCGCCGGTTGCAATTTTTGTTAGTAAACAAGATCACTGCTTATTAGATTTACTTTGGCGTGTGCGTACTGGAGAGCTGCCAATGCAGGTGCCGTTAGTGATATCTAATCATCCTAATCTTGCAGGAATTGCAGAAGAATTTGGCGCCCACTTTGAACATGTGCCTGTTAACGCGGCAAATAAAGCAGAGGCGGAAAGCCTGCATTTGCAACTGTTAGCAGAACATAAAATCGAGCTGGTGGTGCTTGCTAAATATATGCAGGTGCTTACACCAGAATTTTTAAGTAGTTTTGATCCGCCGGATGCTTTTCATCAGGTGATCAATATTCATCATTCATTTCTACCCGCCTTTACCGGTGCAAATCCCTATCAAAGGGCCTGGGAGCGTGGCGTGAAATTAATTGGTGCCACCGCCCACTACGTAACAGAACAACTCGATGGCGGCCCGATCATTGAGCAAGCCACTGTTCATGTGAGCCACCGGGATGATGTGGATGATTTAATTCGTAAAGGAAGAGATATGGAGCGTTTGGCCCTTTCTCGGGCAGTGAGATTGCATATATGCGATCAGGTAATGGTTTATCGCGGCCGCACAGCGGTGTTTGATTAGCCCTATGCGGTTTGCAGCCTTAAATACCAGGGTGCAGGGGCAACGGCCTTCGGCAGCCACGGCATCGGGCTGGATTGCATTTCAGATTGGGGTTTTTTTGTTGCCCAGCAGTTTGTTGCTGGCGGTGCCGCCGCTGTTTTGGGCGCTGTTGCAAGGCAGCCTTTGCCACAGGCGCCCGTGGTGGAACGATCGCCTTAACCGTATTTTTTTATTGATCGCAGTGTTAATGCTGCTTGGTGCAAGCCGCGCATTCAGTGGCTGGTTGGCTTGGTTTGGCCTAATGAATTGGCTGCCGTTTTTCTGGGGTTTTTGGGGATTCCAGCCCTATGTGGCCACTGCTGAGGCGCGACGGCGGATCGCTTTGTTATTCGTTGCCGGCACGTTACCGGTGATTTTTAGCGGTTTGGGCCAGTTATGGCTTGGCTGGAGTGGTCCCTGGCAAGCCCTTGGCGGTTTGTTGATTTGGCATATGGCCCCAGGGGGCATGCCGGCAGAACGGTTATCGGGCTTATTTGATTACGCCAATATCGCCGCTGCTTGGTTGGCATTCAGTTGGCCTTTGCTTTTAGCTGCAACATTTGAATGTTTCAGCAGGTTTCAGGCTGGTAAAGCCCGCTGGCAGTTGCCGTTGTTGTTGGTTTTGCTGATTGCTCAATTGGCAGCCCTTTATCTCACTGATTCCCGGAATGGCTGGGGAGCAGCGGTGCTGGCCTTGCCTTTGGTGCTGGGCCCGGCCCGTTGGTTGTGGTTAATGCCGCTAATGCTGCTGTTGCTATTACCGGTGGGATTTGCTGTGTTGCCAGTAATACCGGATTTTTTACAACAGCCCGCCCGCGCTTTGGTACCAGAGGCGATTTGGGGCCGGCTTAGCGATCTGGCTTTTAGTGATAG
>VFLB01000089.1 GCA_009914645.1 Synechococcaceae bacterium Bin_79_3 | reverse complement strand
CACCACACCAGGCAAGCTCGTGAGGCGTGCAATCAATTGCGCCGAGGCACCAGAGGCAATCGTTACGCCCCAAAGCAAGCCAAGGCGATCTTCACTCATTATCCCAGAATGCAGGAGCGGGAGGAATTAAACTTAATTAATGGTTCAGCTATCCCAACTGGCTCGCATCAGGCAGGAACGCCATCAGGCATGGCTCGAGCAAATGCGGAGCAGGTGCCATGCGGTGGGTAAAACCCAAAAAGACGCTGAAGCTGAATCACAAAGCCCCAACTGGCGTGCAATTGTTGCTGAAGCCGTGATCCTCTATAAACACAATTGATGAATTATCTAGAAATGGCACGATTAGCAGCAAGCCAAGGTTTCTTTGCACAAGCCTGTTTTTTTTCTTCTCAATCAGCTGCAAAATCTTTAAAAGGTGCAGTTCTGGAACTTGGAGTACCCACTCAAGCTTGTGAGCAATTGAGGCTAAAGCCCCTAAGCAGAATGGCCACAAGTACCCGATATTCAAACGAAGCTATTAATTGCGCCGCAGCAGTGCTGGTTCAAGTTGAAAGCTGGGATTCACATTGAGCAAACCTTTACTGCTGTTAATTGATGGCCATTCACTGGCTTTTCGTAGCTTTTATGCTTTCTCAAAAGGTGGCGAAGGCGGGTTGAGCACAAAGGCTGGGGTGCCCACAAGTGTTACCTATGGCTTTTTAAAAGCATTGCTTGATAACTGCAAACCATTAAAACCAGATGGTTTGGTAGTGGCATTTGATACCGCTGAACCAACCTTTCGCCATAAAGCAGATGAAACTTATAAGGCCCATCGAGATGTAGCACCTGAACATTTCTTTAGTGATCTTGCAAACCTGCAACAAATTCTTAAAGAAAGCCTTGATATCCCCCTCGTAATGGCACCGGGTTATGAAGCAGACGATGTGCTCGGCACCTTGGCAAACCGTGCTGCAACAGAAGGCTGGCGGGTGCGAATCCTCTCAGGCGATCGCGATCTATTTCAACTGGTAGACGACCAGCGCGATATTTCTGTGCTTTACATGGGGGGTGGCCCCTATGCAAAAAACAGCGGCCCCACGGAAATTCGCCGCGAAGGGGTTATCGCCAAACTGGGGGTTACCCCAGAAGAAGTGGTGGATCTAAAGGCCCTCACAGGCGACAGTTCAGACAACATCCCAGGAGTTAAAGGAGTTGGCCCAAAAACTGCAATCAATTTGCTAAAAGAATTTCAAGATGTGGATGGTATCTATGCCGCCCTTGAGCAATTAAAAGGCCCAAAAGATTGCAATGGCAGCCTCAAAGGGGCATTGATTGAGAAATTAAGGGCCGATCGAGAAAATGCCTACCGCTCAAGAATGCTGGCTGAAATCCTTATAGATGTGCCCCTGCCAACAGAACCAAGGCTGCAGCTTGGAACTGTAAAATCAGATCAACTTAGCAGCAACTTAGAGGATTTAGAACTTCATAGCCTCGTTAAACAGGTAGTGAACTTTGCCCAGCTATTTTCTCTAGAAAAACCAGAACAAGCCAAAAACGTAAACACACTACCCAAGGAAAATCCAAGTACTAAGGATGAAAAGAGTGAATCTGTAGAAGAAAAATTTAATAAATCACACACATTAGAACCTCAGATAATTTCAACAGCTGCAGCTCTTGATTGCTTAGTAGCAAAATTACTAACTTGCACTGATTTCAAGGCACCAATTGCTTTAGATACAGAAACCACCAGCCTCAACCCTTTCCAAGCTGAACTGGTGGGTATTGGGGTGGCCTGGGGTGAGGGGATCACTGATTTGGCTTATATCCCAATCGGTCACCAAAACCGGCTCGGCAGCCCAGCCCAGCTACCCCTTGATGTGGTGCTAACCGCCCTAAACCCCTGGATTACTAGCAGCTCCCATCCCAAGGCGTTGCAAAATTCAAAATACGACCGTTTGATTCTGCTGCGCCACGGATTGCCCCTTGGAGGAGTGGCAATAGACACGATGTTGGCTGATTATTTGCTAGATCCAAATGCCAAACATGGCCTGGATGAATTAGCAAAACGCAATTTTAATTTTACTCCCACTAGCTTCACTGATTTAGTACCAAAAGGCCAAAACTTCAGTGATACATCCATAGAAGCTGCCGCTCAATATTGCGGTATGGATGTGCATCTCACCTGGCGATTAGCCCAGTTGCTACGAGAGAAACTAAGCGCCAGCGGCGAAGTATTAAATCAGCTTCTTGATGATTTAGAGCTGCCATTGGAACCAGTGCTCGCGCTGATGGAAGCAACTGGTATTCGTATTGATATTCCTTACCTCCAGGAGTTGGGAGCTGAAATGGCAAAACAATTACAATTACTTGAGCTAGCAGCCCGCAAAGAAGCAGGTGTTGATTTTAATTTGGCCAGCCCAAAGCAATTGGGAGAATTGTTATTTGAAACCCTTGGGCTGGATCGCAAAAAATCGCGCAAAACAAAAACCGGTTGGAGCACTGATGCAGCGGTGCTTGAAAAATTAGAAGCTGATCATCCACTCGTGCCATTAGTGCTAGAGCACCGCACATTAAGTAAATTAAAAAGTACTTATGTAGATGCCTTACCGCTGCTGGTGGAAGCGGAAACCAGCCGCGTTCACACCGATTTCAACCAAGCGGTTACTGCCACCGGCAGACTATCAAGTAGTAATCCAAACCTCCAAAACATTCCAATCCGCACTGCCTACAGCCGGCAGATACGTAAAGCATTTTTACCCCAAGAGGGCTGGAAGTTATTAAGCGCTGATTACTCCCAAATTGAATTGCGGATTCTAGCTCACTTAAGTAAAGAAGAAGTATTGGTAGATGCCTACAACAACGGTCATGATGTGCACGCACTTACAGCAAGGCTATTGCTAGATAAGGCTCCAACTGAAAGCATCAGTAATGATGAACGCAGGTTAGGGAAAACAATTAATTTTGGGGTGATCTACGGCATGGGCGCCCAACGTTTTGCAAGGGAGGCCGGAGTAAGCCAAAGCGATGCGAAGGAATTTCTTATTAAATACAAGCAGAGATATCAAAAAGTATTTGCTTTCCTTGAATTGCAAGAAAGATTGGCCTTAAGCCGTGGCTATGTAGAAACAATTATGGGAAGGCGGCGTTTATTTAATTTTGATCCCAATGGGCTCGGACGCCTCAAGGGCAAAGATCCCCTTGAGATCAACCTTGAAGTAGCCCGTAGAGGAGGTATGGAAGCGCAGCAACTACGAGCAGCTGCCAATGCACCAATTCAAGGCTCAAGCGCCGATATTATTAAAATTGCGATGGTGCAATTACAAAAAAAGCTAATGGCATCTCAGCTACAAGCAAGGTTGCTACTGCAAGTTCACGATGAGTTGGTGCTGGAAGCCATGCCAGAAGCTCTCGATCAGGTGCTTACTCTCACCCGTGAAACGATGGAAGCAGCTGTTCTACTTTCAGTGCCTTTAAAAGTAGAGATTGGCGTTGGTCCAAACTGGATGGAAACCAAGTGAAATAACCAACTGAATATGACACTCAAGTTCAACAACACCCTCAGCCGTAAAATTGAAGAATTTCAACCCTTAATTGCCGGCCAGGTAAGTATTTACTGCTGTGGTGTAACCGTATACGACCTATGCCATCTGGGCCATGCCCGCAGTTACATCGCTTGGGATGTGCTGCGCCGTTATCTGATTTGGAGTGGTTACAAAGTTACCTTCGTGCAAAATTATACGGATATAGACGATAAAATTCTCAATCGCGCTACTGCGGAAGGTAGCTCGATGCAGGAAATTAGTGAGCGCAATATCAGCGCCTTTGAGCTCGATATGGCTCGCTTAAATATTCTGCCCGCCGATCGGATGCCAAGGGCCACCCGTTGCCTTGATGGCATTCGCGCCTTAATTGCAGAACTGGAAGTCAAGGGGGCGGCCTACAGCGCTGATGGCGATGTTTATTTCGCCGTAGCAAAAGCAAACGGTTACGGCCTGCTGAGTGGCCGTAACCCTGATGAACAGCAGCAGGGGGCCAGTGGGCGCACCTCTACCAGCGAAGACGCCCGCAAGCAACATCCGTTTGATTTTGCCCTTTGGAAAGCGGCAAAACCAGGGGAACCGAGCTGGGAATCCCCCTGGGGCCACGGACGCCCCGGTTGGCATATCGAATGTTCAGCCATGGTGCGCCAAGAATTTGGCGACAGCATTGATATTCACCTTGGTGGAGCAGATCTGATCTTTCCGCATCATGAAAATGAAATCGCCCAATCTGAAACCGCTAGTGGAAAACCACTAGCCCGCTACTGGCTACACAACGGCATGGTGAATGTTGAAGGCACAAAAATGTCTAAATCTCTAGGCAACTTCACCACGATCCGTGCCTTATTGGATAGCGGTATTTCGCCGATGACCCTGAGATTTTTTGTGCTGCAGGCCCATTACCGCAAACCATTGGATTTCAGCGCAGAAGCTTTGGCAGCAGCTGCCACCGGCTGGAAAGGTTTAAATAATGCCCTGCAACTAGGAGCTCGCCATCAGGAAATGTTGAGCTGGGCCGCTATTGATCCAATTACAGCCCCCTGGCTTGCGGCAAGCCAGGGCCGCTTTAGTTCCGCAATGGACGACGACCTTAATAGTTCCGCAGCCCTTGCAGTGTTATTTGAATTGGCAAAACCACTGCGAGCGCTTGCTAATCGCTTAGAGCGGGGCGATGTTCCAAGCATTGAGGAACGGGCCTTGGGCTGCCAATGGCAACTCCTGCAAGAACTGGCAGGGGTGCTTGGTTTAAAGGCAGAAGAAGCTGAGTTCAACAGCGCTAACGCGCTTAGTAGGCAGAGTGATGCCGAAATTGAGGCTCAAATTGAGGCTCGCAAAGCGGCAAAAGCAAACCGCAACTTTGCTGAAGCAGACAACATCAGAGCTGCTCTAAAAATGCAAGGAATTGAATTGATTGATAAACCCGGTGGTAGTACCGAATGGCTGCGTAGTTAGGGTTTTTGTTGATCACGCATTAACAATTCAATTTTACGAATGCTGGCTGCAGTTGCAGTCCACACTTCTTTCGTGAACTCGTCTTGGCATTGCTCTACCAATTGCTCAATCGATTCACCGCGATCAAAGGCATCCCAAAGTTGCCGTTCAAGCTTGGCCCGTTCAATGAAATTCCAACGTTGCAGCCAGGGCATTTTCATGGCGGATTTGGATGTCTTCTTGCATCTTGGCGAGGCGTGGTAACTTCCCACGCCAATGGCACACTTGAGCCAGTACACCGCCTAAACGAAACCTGTGAAAGCCCTCTCAATACTCGGCTCCACCGGATCGATCGGCACCCAAACCCTGGAGATCGTTGATGATTTCCCAGAGCTTTTCAAGGTGGTGGCCCTCACCGCTGGCAAAAATTTAGATCTGCTTGTTAAACAGATTCAGCGCCATCGCCCTGAAGTGGTGGCCTTAGCTGATCCCAACAGCATCGCGGAGCTGCAGGAACGACTCAGTAGTTGTGGGTCTGCACTTAAACCACCGGTATTACTAGCGGGCAGTGATGGTATTTGCGCAGCTGCTGCTTGGGCTTCTGCTGATCTTGTTGTTACAGGCATCGTGGGTTGCGCGGGTCTTTTGCCCACCCTTGCTGCAATCCGCGCCGGTAAAGATTTAGCCCTAGCGAATAAAGAAACGTTGATTGCAGCTGGCCCAGTGGTGCTGCCAGAACTTGAAAAAAGCGGCTCCCGTTTACTGCCAGCTGATTCTGAACATTCAGCTATTTTTCAATGCCTTCAAGGCACACCATGGGCTGATTCAGCCCGCCTTTCAACGGGTATCGCCCCCCCGGGCCTGAGGCGCATTCAGCTCACCGCCAGCGGTGGTGCTTTTCGTGATTGGGATCCAGCCGATTTATCCAAAGCAACAGTGGCAGATGCCACCAGCCATCCCAATTGGAGCATGGGCCGCAAAATCACCGTTGATTCAGCTTCTTTAATGAATAAAGGGCTTGAAGTAATAGAAGCCCACTATTTATTTGGCCTTGATTACAACGAAATTGAAATTGTTATTCATCCCCAAAGCATCATCCATTCAATGGTGGAACTAGCCGATTCATCGGTGCTAGCTCAATTGGGATGGCCAGACATGAAATTGCCGCTGCTTTATTGCCTCAGCTGGCCCCAGCGGCTGGAAACCCCTTGGCGCCGCCTTGATCTCACCGAAGTAGCTGAGCTTACTTTTCGCAAACCAAACCCAGCGATGTACCCATGCATGGCTCTTGCCTATGCGGCCGGTAGAGCTGGCGGCACCATGCCCGCAGTGCTCAATGCCGCAAACGAACAAGCCGTTGCAATGTTTTTAGAAGAACGTATTCAGTTTTTAGATATCCCAAAATTGATCGAACACACCTGCACAAAACACCAGCAGGAACTACGGGCAGATCCCAGTCTGGCAGACGTTTTAGCGGTGGATAGCTGGGCACGGCAGATAACAGCAGAAGCCGCCCCATAGCCGAAAAGATTCCGCACAGCACTTACACAACGGCCAAAACTTGGCTAACAAGTACAGAGGTTGCCTATTGCTTGCCATGCCCCTTTCAGCCGTTGAATGCCCCGGCGATGTTTGCCATAGCCACCACGGCGGCCATCAAATTGAACGTTCAGAACTGCAGGAAAACCTGAGGGCCCACGGACAAGACTGGTGCGAAAGGCTCGCAGAACGCATCTACGAAATTTCGATCGATACCTTTTCCCAAACCGTTGTGCCAATGCTGCAGCAACAAGGCTGGCAAAAGCGCCATCTCGACTGGGAATTCAAGCTGAGCAAAGAGATGATGGAAGTAGAACGCACGGTGGCAGACGGCACCATTAATGCTGTGGAAAGCTTTCTGCGCAGCAACGAAATTCAGCGTCTTTTCGTAAAAGAATTGGTTGGTGGCACCTTTGCTGAGGCCGATCAAAACAAGATGCGCTCTAAAGCCGTGCGTCAAGTGATCGAAGAAGAACTTTTAGCCTTCCTGCAGGAACGCCACGATGAATTGATCAATCGAGTGGGTGAAGCCCTTCTACCTGAAGCCGGAGGCGACCTTGAACAGGCCCGGATCCAAGCCCGTGAAGGCTTAGAGGATGTGCATCACCTCCTGGTTAACCACAGCGAAGCCAACCGTTAATGCTGCCGCAGCAGAAGGTTCAATATCACCTGTTGTTATGTGCTTCCCCCAGTAAGCCCCTTTGCCACCAGGGGCCTTTAGGGGCGCAATGCTGGGAACAATTGAAAAAGAGCCTCAAAGCAGCGGGCTTGGAGCAGCCTGAACGTCCGGAAGGGGTGGTGTTACGCACCAAGGCCGACTGCTTGCGCTTATGCAGCAATGGGCCGGTGTTGCTTGTGTGGCCTAGCGGCCACTACTACGGCGGGCTCACCCCCAAGCGGATCGAGCGCATCGTGGCTCAACACCTAATCAATGGGGAGCCGATCACTGAATGGTTGATCAAGCAAAACAGCTTTTAACCATTGAGCAGTGAAACGATCGCCCCAGCAGGCCAAGGGATGATCACCCTTGCCGTGAAATCCGTTATGCCCCCCGTTTGGAGTGAGCACCACCTTTAATGATGGGCAGGTTTGCTCATCGCGTAAGCGTTGGGCAGTGCTTGCTGTTACCCATGGATCATCAAGGGCCTGCAAAAGCAAACTAGGCACCTGAAGTTCAGATAATTTATTAATTGGGCTCGCTTCTTTGTAATAGGCAGCAGCATTGCTGTAGCCCCAGCGGGGAGCGGTGATTGCCTCATCAAAATCTCGAATAGTTCTTACTTTTCGCAAGGCATGGCGTTCATGTTCATTTATTCCGGCTGGATCTTCCAGGGTTTGCTTCACTAAACGCTTCACCAACCAAT
>VFLB01000096.1 GCA_009914645.1 Synechococcaceae bacterium Bin_79_3 | reverse complement strand
TCATTTCTGATTTTGCTAATTTACTAACGGGAATACCAGTCCACTTTGCAATTACTTCAGCAATATCATCTTCTGTAACCTCCTCCCGCAGCAATTGTTGGCCAGGGTTTGAGCTGCTGCTATCCGCACTGCCTAATTCCACTTCTCTTAGCGCTAGTTTTTTATTTAATTCTGCCAGTGTTCCATATTCCAGCGCTGCTGCTTTGTTGAGGTCGTAGCTGCGTTTAGCTTGTTCCACTTGGAGTGTTATCTGCTCAATTTCTTCTTTCAATGCTTGCAGGTCGTCGATTGCGCCCTTTTCTTTTTGCCATTGAGCATTTAGGCTGCTTTGTTCTTCATTTAATTCAGCTAATTCTCTTTCTATACGCTCTAATCTTTCCTTGCTGGCAGTGTCTGATTCGCGTGCAAGTGATAGTTTCTCCATTTCTAATTGTAATATTTTGCGATCTATCTCGTCAATTGCTTCTGGTTTAGATGTTATTTCCATTTTCAATCGAGCAGCCGATTCATCAACTAAATCAATTGCTTTATCCGGTAGGAAGCGATCAGCAATATAACGACTACTAAGTACTGCTGCAGCAACAAGTGCTGTATCAGCAATTCTTACGCCATGGTGCACTTCATATCGTTCTTTTAAGCCACGTAGTATTGAGATTGTATCTTCAACAGTTGGTTGGTCAACAAAAACTTGTTGAAAACGTCTCTCTAGTGCTGGATCCTTTTCAATATGCTTACGATGTTCATCAAGAGTTGTAGCTCCAATGCATCTCAGTTCTCCACGGGCTAACATCGGTTTTAATAAATTGCTTGCATCCATAGCGCCACCGGCAGCACCAGCACCCACAACTGTATGGATTTCATCGATAAAAAGTATTATTTGGCCTTCACTAGTAGTTACTTCTTTTAGAACTGCTTTTAGTCGTTCTTCAAATTCTCCCCGATATTTAGCACCAGCGATTAACGCTCCCATATCAAGTGATATTAATTGTCTATTTTGTAGTGCTGCCGGTACATCACCATTAATAATTCGCTGCGCTAAGCCCTCCACTATTGCTGTTTTACCAACTCCTGGTTCGCCAATTAATACCGGATTATTTTTCGTTCGTCTTGATAATATTTGAATAGTACGTCTAATTTCTTCATCTCTGCCAATTACAGGATCTAATTTTCCTTGGCGAGCAGCAGCTGTTAAATCGCGTCCGTATTTCTCAAGCGATTCATAGGTTCCCTCTGGATTTTGATGCGTTACTCGTTGGCTACCTCGTATCGCTTTGATGGCATCGCGTAATTTATTTTCATTTAGATTTGCTGCTTGAAGTAACTGCTTTCCACAGCGTTCATCTATGCCTAGTGCAAGGATTAAATGTTCAATTGAAATAAAACTATCTTCTAATTCTTTTTTAATGCCTTCAGATCTATCTAGTAAAGTTTGCATCCCTTTGCCTATAAATACATTTTCTTGAGCGGATCCTAAACTTGCTTGACGTTGAATAAATTCTTTCACCTCCATTGTTAGCTTTGATGTATCCACACTTGCTTTTTCAAGGATCCTGGTTGTTAGACCTTGGTTCTGCTGCAGTAGGGCAAGAAATAAATGTTCAGTTTCAAGCTTTTGTTGTTTTTTTGCTTGTGCTATCGCCTGGGCTGACACTATTGCAGCCCAAGCCTGTTCTGTGAATTGTTCAGCTGTTGGTTGGATCACGGTCGATCTCTTAATGTCTAATCAAGCTATGCGATGTTGCTTTCTTTTTTGTACGGTGTACCCACCTAGGGTGTGGTTATCCGATCAAATTTCATTGGTTTGATCTCTCTGTAATTACAAAATTTTAGTGGGCATCCATCTTCCCCATAGTTCGCATCGTATTGAGACAGACACCCTCTCGCATTTTTTCCAGTTACCTCATCTGGTTTCAGTTGCTTTGGTTGTGCGTATTCCATTCCCCATGGCACCAGCCATTTGCAGCCCCCTTCAGTTAGCCCCTTGCGGGGGGTACCCAATGTTTGCTGAGCTTGTAATGGTGCTGAAATTAATAGGGGCAATCCCAGCAGCAGCAAAATCATTTTGAGGCTTTTTGATTTAAAGCGCATTACTGATTCCAAGACATTTGTTTTCTAGCGCTAAAATCTAGGGATGGAAACATTTGACCCGTTGCTGCTAACGCTTGCCACTGAAGTTAAAAGCTATGGCAGTGATGATTTAGAGAGAAGCTGTTGGCTCACTGTGCACCGTCATACGCACGGAGTACTACCTAGTGAATATGATATCCGTGAGATTCCCGAGGATT
>VFLB01000290.1 GCA_009914645.1 Synechococcaceae bacterium Bin_79_3 | reverse complement strand
TTTTTTGTTGCTCGAGCAATAATCGATAGAAATGGGTCGCCCTTGCCACCAAATAAACCATGCAGACCTTCTGCCAATGAGGTTTTGTTAATAGTTTGCTCCACAATCCAGCCTTCACTGTTGAGGATTTTGGAAATTCCAAATAAGCGTTCTGAATCATTTGCATCTAGCCATGCCCTAGGTGCTTTTGTGGCGAACATCCGATTTGAAAAACTAACAATAATAATTCCACCAGGGCTTGCAATTCTTAATAATTCAGAACTTATTGCTTCTGGATATTGTAAATATTGCCATCCCGCAACTATTAAAGCTGCATCAACTAAATTACTTTCAATTGGAAGCTTTTGATTGCTATTTAAGTTTTGAACCCAGTGTTGATTGAGATGCGGATTTGCTTCTAATTCTTGTTTATTTAAGCCGTGACCGATAACCTGCTTAAATTTAAGGTTTAATGGTAGATGGCTTACCCAGCTGCTCATTAAATCCAGAATAATTGTATTTGGCTTAAGCTTTTCCTCGTACAGTTTGGTTAACTGCTTGCGGAAGCCCCCATCGAGGTGTTGCACAAATCTTGGTTGTGCATAAAACAAACTGTCATCCGTTTCGTCTTGCTTGTGGCGATCGGAGGCGGTTAAAACCTCTTTGAAGCTTAGATCTGATCCGTTCATGCGTTTTGACCTGAATACCACCATGCTGGTGCTTTGCTGAGTGGAATGCGTGCTTGATCAACCCTTATGCAACGCTGAACAGTTGCTGCAACTTGAAATTCAAGCCCGAGCTCACGGAACAGGTATTCAGCAGCACGACCTGATTGGTTGCTGGCTTCTTCAACAGGTTTGGGCCAAGGGTAGTAATTCATACTCTGTTATCAATTCCACAGTTTTAAGGGCGATTCGAGCACGCCTTGAAATAGCAATAGAGTTTAATGAGATTCAGTTATGCAATATTGTAAATTTGGGCAATTTAGAGTTGCGATTTATTGGTAAAGCAAAATTGCAAGGCAAGCGTCCGCTTTTGTTATTTGAGTTTAATCAGATATTAATTAAATTCGGTAGATATATTCTATTTCGGCGTTTACTGCCTGCGCCAATGTCTACTCGCTTAATGCCATTTTTTGCGCTGATTGCAAGAGATAGCAACGGTTGGCTAGCAGCTAGAGGCAGAGGTGGCGGTTTAGCTTTATGGCAAAAGGATCTTATTCAAGCTGTTTAGCTAGTTGTATTCTCCTGGAATATTGTTTTTGTGAACTGTTACTCGGTCAAATTTCTTTCCCGATACCCGCAGTAATTCGTCGCCAGAAAATTCAAATCCGAGTTTCATCGCAATAACTGCTACATCGTCTGCGGTGGCAGCGGAAAGTATTTCTTGTTTGGTTTTCTCGTCATCCTGAACCCTCTTTAAAAAAGCTTTTAGTTGATCGAGAGACATGGTTTTGCCATAATCAATTCACTAAGAATCTCATGGAAGCAAGCGATGGATCGCCGACACTGGCTTTTATTGGGGGCTGCCCTTGCCTGCATTGCTGGTTTGTTCCTCTGGATCGGTGAGCTAGATCTAGACATGCAGGGCATTCTTAGCCCATCAGCCACTCCGAGTTCCCCCCCTTCACCAACAGAAAAATGAATATTGTTTTGCAATTTATTTTGGTTTTTGGTTTGAGCTTTTTTCAATTTGTCGGCCCTGAACCGAGCGATTTGGGAATTCACAATGCCGAACTTTCTCCATGTGATTCACCTGCTCACTGCGCTCGTGCCAATTGGCAAGTTGCAGAACCAGTTGCGGCTGTGCAGGCTCTACAGCCGTTGCTTGAATTAATGCCTAGAACAAATTTAGTGGTTCAAACAGACGGCTATCTGCATGCAACTGTTAGAAGTGCTCTTTTCGGCTTCGTTGACGACCTTGAGATTTATGCAGATCCGATCCGCGGTTTTGTGCAAGCCCGCTCTGTATCCAGGTTGGGTGATTCAGATCTCGGCGTGAACGCAAAACGTCTTGCTGATGTGAAACTGCTATTGCAGGGTGTTACGGGTTGAGTTTTTCTTCAGCCCAATTTTG
>VFLB01000213.1 GCA_009914645.1 Synechococcaceae bacterium Bin_79_3 | reverse complement strand
AGCTCATTCAGAAAGGCCTAAATATGCTAGAAAATTATTCTCGCTAACCTATGTCTGATTTACAATTAGTTTGGTTTAAGCGCGATCTAAGGGTTTCTGATCACCTTCCTCTTTCTTCTGCCTCTAAGTGTGGAGTTGTTCTACCTCTTTACATTGTTGAACCAGATCTTTGGAGTCAGCCCGATTTATCGGCTCGGCAATGGGATTTTTGTTCCGATTGTCTAGTTGAGCTCCAAGCTAACCTAACTTTACTTGGCCAGAGCTTAATTATCAGAATTGGTGACCCGATTCTAATCCTCACTGAATTACATAACCAATTTAAATTTTCCAATATCTGGAGTCATGAAGAAACTGGAAATAGGTTTACCTACAATCGTGATTTAAATGTAAAAAGATGGTGCATAGAAAATTCAGTATCTTGGAATGAAACTCCCACGGCTGGAATTGTGCGTGGTTTAAAAAATCGCTCTAATTGGGCACTGCAATGGGCTGAGCGTATGAAATCCCAACTCATTTTAACGCCAATTGGGTTAACTTCTGTTTCTAGTTTATTTCCAATTCCTGCTCTTAATTCAGAAGCATTACCTAGCAGCAAGGAATTAGATATGCAGCTGGATAGCTGTCCCGATCGACAAAAAGGTGGTAGTTCTCAGGCTTCTGCAATATTAAATAGTTTTTTAAAAGGTCGGGTTAAATTATATTCACGTGGTATTTCTAGCCCAAATACAGCTTTCGAGGCATGTTCTCGTTTATCGGCACATCTTGCCTTTGGTTCAATTTCTCTTAAGGAGGTTGTGCGTGCTTCAAATTTGCAGGGTGGTACAAGAATGTTTTCTGAGAGGCTTCATTGGCATTGTCATTTTATTCAGAAGCTTGAATCTCAACCCTCCCTTGAGTATGAAAATGCCCATCGTGCTTTTGATCAACTTAGAGATTCCAATCAACTGTTTTTAGACGCATGGATCAATGGCCTTACTGGCTGGCCCTTTGTGGACGCTTGTATGCGTGCTCTGCGTTACACCGGCTGGCTGAATTTTCGAATGCGGGCAATGTTGATGGCAGTTGCTAGTTATCATCTTTGGCTTCCCTGGCGCGATAGTGGTCTTGCACTTGCTCGTTTATTTGTTGATTATGAGCCTGGAATACATTGGAATCAGTGTCAGATGCAAGCGGGTACTACCGGTATTAATTCTATTCGTATCTACAATCCGATTAAGCAAGGCCTAGATCATGACCCCTACGGTATTTTTATCCGTAAATGGTGCCAGGAACTTGAAAATGTACCGCTTGCTTATTTGCATACACCTTGGACTATGGGCGTTATAGAGCAGGCCGCTTGCGGTTGTATTTTAGGTGAAGATTATCCACTGCCATTAGTAGATTATCAACTTTCTGCAAAAATTGCTCGTGATAAAATTTGGAATGTGCGTAGTTTTAACAATTTTAATACTGAAGCCAAACAAGTTTTTCTTAAGCATGGATCTAGGCGTTCGCAGTTGCCTAGAGCTCGTTCTAAATCTAAGGAATCCCCCGGACAGCTTTGTTTTAATTTAGTTATTTAGCTGAATGATTTCTCATTTTAGGCTAATGTTAGGACTTCGAATTGCCAATTTGCAGATACCAGCTGGTTTTGGTAAAGTTGAAAGGTTATTAGATTTAATTAAATGCAAAACGACAGTTGTAGTCATAAACCAAAACTCCTTGCCACTGGTATTGCCCCATTAGGAATCATCGCAATTGGGATTGTGCCAATGGGCATAATTGCAATTGGTGTGGTACCAATGGGTGT
>VFLB01000221.1 GCA_009914645.1 Synechococcaceae bacterium Bin_79_3 | reverse complement strand
TGCAGCTCCTAGACCCCAAGGTGCCGGTGAAACGAATGGTGTTTCACGAGATAACGGAAGAAGCGATCAAGCGAGCCTTAAACGACACTCGCGAGCTCAATATGGAGCTTGTGCACGCCCAGGAAACCCGCCGCATTCTTGATCGCTTGGTGGGTTACACGGTTTCACCACTGCTTTGGAAAAAAGTTGCCTGGGGGCTATCAGCGGGCCGGGTGCAGTCGGTGGCAGTGCGCTTGCTTGTGCAACGGGAACGGGCCCGCAGGGCGTTCCGAAGCGGCAGCTATTGGGATCTCAAAGCCCAGCTAGAGCAAGGCGGCTTGAAATTTGAGGCCAAGCTCAGCTACCTAGCCGGTGAACGAATCGCTAGCGGTGCCGATTTTGATGAAAACACCGGTGCCATCAAGGCTGGTACCAAGGTGCGACTACTCAGCGAAAGCGATGCCCAGAGCTTGCTTAAAACGATTCGCTCTGAAGCCTGGACTGTGGCAGAAGTGGAGGAAAAACCAACCCTGCGCAAGCCGGCACCACCGTTTACCACCAGCACCTTGCAGCAGGAAGCAAACCGCAAGTTGCGTCTTTCGGCGCGGGAAACAATGCGTACGGCCCAGGGGCTCTATGAGCGGGGATTTATCACGTATATGCGCACCGATTCGGTGCAGCTCAGCGAGCAGGCGATTTCAGCTGCCCGCGCTTGTGTCTCCGAAAAATATGGCGCCGACCACCTCAGCCCCCAACCGCGTCAATATTCCACCAAAAGTAGAAATGCCCAGGAGGCCCATGAGGCAATTAGGCCGGCAGGTTCCAGCTTTCGCACCCCCGCTGAAGCGGGCTTAAGCGGGCTTGATTTGTCTCTTTATGAGCTGATCTGGAAGCGCACCGTGGCCTGTCAGATGGCTGATGCCAGGCTCACGATGGTGAGTGCCCACCTTGAAGTGGCTAATGCCCGTTTTAGGGCCGGTGGCAAGCGCATTGATTTTGCTGGTTTTTTCCGCGCCTACGTTGAGGGCAGCGACGACCCTGATGCCGCCCTTGAAGGCCAAGAGGTGCTTTTGCCTCCCCTCAGCGCTGGAGACCACCCCAATTGTGGATCTTGTGAAGCCCTAGGCCACCAAACCCAACCGCCAGCAAGGTTTAGCGAAGCTGCATTGGTTAAAACCTTGGAGAAAGAAGGTATCGGCCGGCCATCTACCTATGCCTCAATCATTGGCACGATTTGCGATCGCGGTTATGCAAATCTGCAAAACAATTCCCTCACCCCCAGCTTTACGGCCTTTGCCGTTACCGCTCTTTTAGAGGAACATTTTCCCGATCTTGTTGATCCAGGTTTCACCGCAAGGATGGAAAACACCCTTGATGAAATTTCCAATGGATCAGCCCAGTGGCTGCCATATCTTGATCAATTCTTTCGTGGTGAAAAAGGCTTAGAGCAACAGGTGGCTCAACGGGAGGGAGATATCGATCCCACCACCTCACGCACTATCGAGTTGGAAGGTTTGCCTTGCGTGGTGCGGATCGGTCGTTTTGGGGCCTATCTGGAATCAAAGCGACCAGGGGAAAACGGTGAGGAGGAATTGATCAAGGCCACCTTGCCTTTGGATCTCACCCCTGCTGATTTAGACGCTGAGCATGCGGAGTTATTGCTTAAACAAAAGGCCGATGGTCCGGAAAGTTTGGGGATAGATGCCGAAAGCGGTGAAGCGATTTATTTGTTGTTTGGTCAATACGGCCCGTATGTGCAGCGGGGGCAGGCCAGCGAGGAAACCCCCAAACCAAAGCGTGCTTCGTTACCAAAAGGCACTAAGCCTGAGGATCTCAGCTTGGAGGATGCCTGCAGCTTGTTGCAGTTGCCTCGCCTGCTGGGGGAACATCCAGATGGGGGCAAGGTGCAAGCGGGTTTGGGGCGGTTTGGTTCCTACGTGGTGCACGACAAAGGCAAGGGTGAAAAGGATTACCGCTCTCTTAAAGCGGAAGACGATGTGCTGCTCGTACAACTTGAGCGGGCAATGGAATTATTGGCGGTGCCAAAGAAGGGTCGTGGCGGCCGCACTGCCTTGAAAGATCTTGGTTGCGCCGAGGGATCTGAGGAAATGATCCAATTATTTGATGGCCCATATGGGCTTTATGTAAAACAGGGAAAGCTGAATGCTTCTTTGCCGGAAGGCACTACGGCTGAAACGATCAACCTCGAGCAGGCCCTTGAATTGCTTGCAGCGAAAGCTGCTACAAAAAAACCGGCGGCTCGGGCAAGATCAGCAAAACCGGCGGCCACATCGGCAAAAACTGCAGTTAAAAGCGCCAAACCAAAAGCTGCAGCAAAACCAAAAGCTGCAGCAAAGCCAAAAGCTGCAGCAAAGCCAAAAGCTGCAGCAAAGCCAAAAACCGCCAGTAAAACCACCGGAACTAAATCAGGGCGTCCGCGGGCCAGTGCGGTGCGAATCATCAGGGCGGCTGATATTTGATGGCCTGGTTGCGGCTTGAAGCGATGCTGCGGCTTGGTTTTGCTGTGGGTTTTATTTGCGTTCTAGGGGGGTGCAGCAACACTCCAATCGGTGAGCAGCTGGGCAACAGTTTTGGCCCAAGCCCAGATCTGCCAAAAGCCAAAAGCCAATCACC
>VFLB01000197.1 GCA_009914645.1 Synechococcaceae bacterium Bin_79_3 | reverse complement strand
AGGGGCGCCAGCTCGAGCCAAATGCATAAATCCGGCCGCAAACCAGCTGTTGCCAATTCTTCCAACTGATCGATTAAGGCCAAATCCAAGCCGCGGCCATAACCCTGATAGGCAGCAGTAGAACCACTAAAACGATCACATAGCACCCAATTACCAGCGCTTAAAGCGGGTTCAAGGCATTGCTGCACATGCTGAGCTCGATCAGCGGCGTAAAGCAATAATTCGGCGCGGCTTTCGGGAATATGCCCCTCCGGGGGATGCAGCAACAGCCCGCGCAAGGCCATCCCAAGGGCTGTTCCCCCCGGCTCGCGGCTGGTAACCAAACGGGCCCCAGCAGGCAATAAACCACTGGTTGGCAGCCAGGCGGCTAAGGCGCGCAGCTGAGTGCTTTTACCGCAACCATCAATGCCTTCAAGCACGAGGAATTTTCCCCTGCAGTTTTTTGTCATGGCAGCTTCAGCATCAAGGCATTGGCCACCACAGTGAGGGAACTGAGCGCCATCAACAACGCCGCCAGCGGCGGCGTAAGCAGCAAACCAAAACGCGGCAACAGAAAACCTGCGGCCAGAGGCAGCACAAGCAGGTTGTAGCCAAAGGCCCAGGCCAGGTTTTGGCGCACTTTTGCCATGCAACGTTTAGCGAGCTCCAGGGCTTGGGGCACTGCCATCAGGCGATCGCCTAAAACCACTAGATCAGCGCTGTCTTGGGCGATCTGGGTGCCAGTACCCACTGCAATGCCTAAATTTGCCGCGGCAAGCGCTGGCGCATCGTTCAAGCCATCCCCCACCATCGCCACCGGTTTTTGAGCCATTTCCAATTTCGCCAATTTCTGGGCTGGGCTTAAGCCCCAAGCCAATTGCTGGAATTCCAGGTTCAAATCAGAGGCCAACTGACGCACCGGGCCCTCGCGATCGCCACTTAATACGCCAAGCCCATAACCCCGCTCTTTAAGGCATTGCAATGCAGCTAAAGCATCTGGCCGCAAGGCATCACGCACCGCTAATAAGCCGAGTAATTGAGTGCCGTGGGCTAAGGCAAGCACCGTGGCGCCCCCTTTAGCTTGAGACGCTTGCCATTCCACAGCGGCCGTTTGCGGGCGCACACCTTGCTGTTCAAGCCACTCAAGCCTTCCTAAGCGGCAGGTGTGCTCCATCCCCTCTAGTTCTCCGCATACCCCTGCTCCTGCAACCGTGCAACTTTCGGTGCATTGCAACAGCTTCAAACCTTTGCTTTCAGCCCCCTGCAACAGGGCCCAGGCCAAAGGATGGCGAGTGTGTTGCTCCAAAGATGCTGCCAGTTGCAAAAGGCGCAACTCCTCCAAGCCATCAGCCAGGGGCAAACTTGCTTCCACTAAGGGCCTGCCGCGGCTGAGGGTGCCGGTTTTGTCGAATAACACCGTGCGCACTGATGCTGCAATTTGCAACACCTCTCCCCCTCTAAATAGCAACCCCATCCGGGCGGCGCGGCCGGTAGCAACACTGATTGCCGCTGGTGTGGCAAGGCCTAAGGCACAGGGGCAGGCCACCACTAAAACAGCGATAGCAAGCTGCAATGCCAAGCCCACCGGAGTGTTTGCACCAGCCCCAAGGCTGCGGTGATGGCCAGCGGCATGGTTCATACCAGCTAAAACCTGTGGAAAAAGCTCGGTGCCAATCAGCCACCAAAATAAAAATGTAGTTACAGCAAGAGCCAGCACTATCCAGGTAAATCTCCCCGCCCAGCGATCGGCTAAGGCTTGGATTGGTGCCTTGCGGGTTTGGGCCTGTTGCACCAACTGGATCAAACGAGCTAAAGCGGAATCGGCACCGCTACGCAACACCTCTAATTCCAATGGCGCCTGCAGATTTAGGCCGCCAGCAGCCAACTCAGCGCCGGGTTGCACCAAACGCGGCATCGGTTCACCGGTTAAGCCCGATTCATCAATGCTTGAGCAGCCCAGCAACACAACCCCATCCACCGGCAAACGATCCCCCGGCAAGATGCGTAGACGATCCCCTGGCCGTAGCCCCCCCACCCGCACCGCACGGGGGAGGTTGTCGCCAAGCAGCAGCAAAGCGTTATCGGGCTGCAATTCTGCTAAGGATTCGAGTGCATCACCGGTGCGGCGCCGGGCTCGATCCTCGAGGAAACGGCCCAACAACACAAACCCCAACAGCATTAGGGGTTCATTAAAAAAACAGCTCCAGCCCACCGCTGGCCAGATCAATGCCACCAAACTGGCAACGTATGCACTAAAAACGCCCAGCCCCACAAGGCTGTCCATAGCAGGCACGCCACGGCGCAACCCCTGCCAGCCCCGCACCAAAATCATCCGACCCGGCCCCGCTAGCGCAATAGTTGCCACTAAGCCATGCAGCCTCATATCGGCTAACGGCCCCGTTTCACTGAGGTGGGCGGCACTGCTTATTACCAATAGCGATAAAGCGATTACAAGCTCGCGCCAGCGCTGCCACCAACCAAGGGGAGCTCTGCTTTCGCGTAGTTGCTCGAGAGCGCTTTGCTGGGGCCTAATGCGACCTGGAAAACCAAGCCCGGCAAGGCTTTGCAATAAATCTTCTGGCCTGCCTGGGGCATCGAGTTCCACCCAAGCTGTGCGGCTCAATAAATTAACGCTGGCTTCCAGCACCCCTGGTTGCGCTAACAAGCGCTTTTCAACGGCACTTACGCAGCCGCCGCACTTCATGCCATCGATATCGAGCAGCAAGGCCTGAGAAGTCATACCCCAGGTTAGGTAGAGAAGCTGTCAGCTGCCCAGCCCAAGGGCCACACTGGGGTTCAACTGAGCTAATACTGTGCCGCGCAGCCAACGCAACGACAATTTCATCGATAAAAGCTTCACGGTGATGGCGGATTTGATCTTGAAAATCTTGCCCACAAACAAACGGGCCAAGGAGGCTTTTGCTTACTACCGCGACGGCATGAGCGCCCAAGGCGATGGGGAGTATGCCGAAGCGCTAGAAAATTACGAAGAGGCCCTAAGGCTGGAAGATGATCCAAATGATCGAGCTTTTATTATTTACAACATGGCTTTAGTGTTTGCTAGTAATGGTGAACATTTAAAAGCTTTAGAGCACTACGAGCAGGCACTTGCATTAAATGCAAAAATGCCCCAAGTATTAAATAATATGGCAGTTATTCATCACCATCTCGGCAGCTTGGCCCAAGAGCAAGGTAAAACCGATGAGGCGGATCAATGTTTTGACATCGCTGCAGATTGCTGGACAAAAGCAATTCGTTTGGCTCCAAATAATTACATCGAAGCCCAAAACTGGTTGAAAACCACTGGCCGTGGCAATGCTGATGTTTTCTTCTAATCGGTTGGATTGGCACCAAGCGCTGCCACTAAAGCTTCCGCAATAGTGCTGGCTTCTAGCAGTTGTAAATCCAAGCCAGCGGCTATCCGGCTAAGGCCACTGCCTTTGGGTACCACCGCCCGACGGAAACCGAGGCGGGCTGATTCTTGTAAACGCAATTCCAGCTGAGCTACCGGCCTCAGCTGGCCCCCCAGGCCTAGTTCGCCCACCAGCACCGTGCCAGGCGGCATGATCAAATCCCTGTAGCTAGCCACCACAGCCGCAGCTACACCAAGATCGGCGGCCGGTTCCTCCACCTCCAAACCACCAGCCACAGCTAGATAACAATCAAACCGGGAAAGGGGAATCCCGAGATGCTTTTCCAGCACTGCCAAAATTTGATGCAAACGGTTGGTGCCAATGCCTGTTGCAGTGCGGCGGGGGCTGGCGTAGCTGGTGGTGCTAACGAGGGCCTGCAGCTCAACTACCAGGGGCCTGGTTCCCTCACAGGCAACGATCGTGGCGGTGCCGGCGCTGGGTTCATCACTGCCAAGAAACAACTCGCTTGGATTCGTTACCTCAGCTAATCCCTGGCCGCGCATCTCAAAAACCCCCAATTCATGGGTGGCCCCAAAGCGATTCTTCACAGCCCGCAGCAAGCGATGGCTGGCAAAGCGATCGCCCTCAAAGGTGAGCACCGCATCTACCAAGTGCTCCAACACCTTTGGCCCCGCTAATACGCCTTCTTTTGTGACATGGCCCACCAGCAGTAGGGCTGTGTCTTGGCGTTTTGCAATTCGGGCTAAGGCGGCAGCGCATTCACGCACCTGGGCCACAGAACCAGGGGCACTGCTGAGATCTGCGTCGTGGAGGGCTTGGATGCTGTCTATTACCGCCACTGCAGGCCTTAGGGCCTCTAGCTCCTGCAGCACTAGTTCGAGGTCTGTTTCCGCCAGCAGCTGCAAATTGAGGTTTGCGCTGTTTTCAATAACCCCGTTGCTGGTGGCTGGGTGGTCGCAAGAGCCGAGTTGATCCACCAAGCGGCGCCAGCGCAATTTCACCTGTTGGGCTGATTCTTCAGCGCTCACGTAGAGCACCGAATGGCGTAGAGCCATGGCTTGTGCGCTCTGCAGCAAAAGGGTGCTCTTACCGATGCCTGGATCACCCCCCAGCAGCACCAAAGAGCCAGGCACCAAGCCACCCCCCAGCACCCGATCCAGCTCGCCATAGCCGCTACCAAGCCTTTGCAGCGGCCTATCCCCCACCGCATAGATGGGTTCTGAGCGGCGCGCCACAGCTGGTGTTGGGTTTTCAGCTGGAGCACTCACCAAACGACGCCTACGGCTATCGCTCGCCACCACCACCTGCTCCACAAGCGTGTTCCAGTTACCGCAGGCGGAGCAACGGCCAAAAAACTGTCGTGATTGGGCACCGCAGCTTTCGCATACGTAGTTGGAGCTGCTTTTTGCCAAAGTTTTATGAAGGTTGATGTGATTTTCTACATAAAAGCAGCCAAACCTCAGTTGAGTGGTCCAACTGTTCCGTTGTTGATTGTGCCTCTATGGCAGTTACTGCTGCACCGCCAAACGGAAAAGAAATCATCCTGGTTGTAGACGACGAAGCCAGTATCCGCCGCATTCTGGAAACGCGTCTCACGATGATTGGTTATCAGGTGATAACCGCCGCCGATGGCGAGGAAGCCCTAGAAGCCTTCCGTCGCCAGCCCGCCGATCTGGTGGTACTAGACGTGATGATGCCAAAACTTGATGGCTACGGCGTTTGCCAGGAGCTACGCAAGGACTCAGATGTGCCCATCGTGATGCTCACCGCCTTAGGCGATGTGGCAGATCGCATTACTGGTTTGGAGCTTGGCGCCGACGATTACGTGGTGAAGCCATTCAGCCCGAAAGAGCTGGAAGCGCGAATTCGCTGCGTGTTGCGCCGGGTGGCAAAAGATAACCACGGTGGCTCTGGCCTTCCCAATTCAGGGATGATCCAGGTGGGGCAGATAAAAGTAGACACAAATAAAAGGCAGGTTTATCGCAACGACGAGCGAATCCGCCTCACCGGCATGGAATTCAGCCTTTTAGAGCTATTGGTGAGCCGCTCCGGAGAATCCTTCAGCCGCGGTGAAATCCTGAAAGAGGTTTGGGGCTATACCCCAGAACGGCACGTGGATACCAGGGTGGTGGATGTGCATATTTCCCGCTTGCGCTCAAAGCTTGAAGATGACCCTGCAAATCCAGAACTTATCCTTACCGCCCGCGGGACGGGTTACCTTTTTCAACGAATCATCGACGGCGCCAGCGGCGACGGAGGCTAATTCTCCATGGCGGAGCACCAATCCCTGCCGGGCCGCATTCGCCGGCCGCGGCCCCGCCGTGCCATGCGGCGGCTGGTGATCTGGTATCGCCGCACCGGCCCGGTGATCAGCCTTGTGGGCAGATTCGGCATTGGCTTTGGCCCTGGATTTAACCCGTTTGTTAATGCCAGCCCGCCTGGGCCCCGCATAGCAATTGCCGTTGATGGCATGGGGGGCGATTTAGCCCCTGGCCCAATCCTTGAAGGCTGCCTTGATGCAATTGATCAACTGGGTTTGAAGGTGCTGTTTGTTGCAGAAGAAGAGCCTTTAAAAGCAGCAATTAAGGCCCTTAAGTTGCAGGAGCGGATTAACCGGGCAACAGCGCAAGGGGCTTTGGAAATAGTGCCCGCTGGAGCCACAGTTGGCATGAACGAGGAAGCCACCGCCGTGCGTCGCAAACGCGATTCCAGCATCAATTTGGCGATGGATCAGCTTAAAAACGGCGCTGCTCTTGCGGTGTATTCAGCTGGTAATTCAGGGGCGGTGATGGCCTCTGCCATTTTTAGGCTGGGGCGGCTTAAAGGGATCGAGCGCCCCGCCATCGGCGCACTTTTCCCTACAAAGGATGCAAACCATCAAGTTTTGGTGCTTGATGTGGGGGCAAATATGGATTGCAAACCCAGTTACCTGCATCAATTCGCCTTGCTGGGCAACATCTACAGCCGCGATGTGCTCGGTGTAACAAAGCCCAACATCGGTTTGCTCAATATTGGCGAAGAGGAATGTAAAGGCAACGATCTTGCCTTACGCAGTTATCCCTTATTAGCTGCAGAAGAACGTTTCCATTTCGCTGGTAATTGCGAAGGTCGTGATGTGCTTTCAGGCGAATTTGATGTGGTTGTTTGTGATGGTTTCACAGGCAATGTGTTGCTGAAATTCTTGGAATCGGTTGGCAGTGTGTTGCTGGAGGTGCTTAAGGCAGAACTACCCCGCGGGCGCCGCGGCAAGGTGGGTTCTGCTTTTTTACGCAATAACTTGCGGCGCATCAAAAAACGACTCGATCATGCTGAACACGGCGGCGCCCTATTGCTTGGGGTGGATGGAATCTGCGTGATCGGCCACGGCAGCAGCAAAGCCCTTTCCGTATTGGGGGCATTACGGCTTGCCCATGCTGCCGCTTCCCATGGCGCCCTTGAAAACCTGCACCGCCTCACAGATGAGGCCGCCTGATGCAGGGCATTCGATTTTGTGCCACCGGCGCCGCTTTGCCCCATACCAGCATCAGCAATGAAGCCCTTAGCCAGCGGGTGGATACCAGCGACGAATGGATTCGCAGCCGCACAGGCATCACCGCAAGGCGGATTGCAGCAGAGCAGGAAAATCTCACCAAACTGGCAAGCGCAGCCGGGCGTTTGGCTTTGGAACGGGCTGGATGGGATCCGGAAAGCCTCGATTTAATCCTGCTCGCCACCTCAAGCCCAGACGATCTTTTTGGTTCCGCTCCCCGCGTGCAGGCCCAGCTGGGGGCTAGCGCTGCAGTGGCTTTTGATCTCACCGCCGCCTGTAGTGGTTTTCTATTTGCCTTGATCACCGCTTCTCAATATCTCCGCACTGGCGCCATGGGGCGAGCCTTGGTGATCGGCGCCGATCAATTGAGCCGTTGGGTGGATTGGAATGATCGCAGCACCTGCGTGTTGTTTGGCGATGGGGCTGGGGCCGTTGCAATTGAGGCCTGCGGAGCAGATCAGGATGGTTTGCTTGGCTTTCGGATGGCTTCCGATGGCCGCAAAGCCGATTGCCTCAGCTTGCGTCAAGTGGCCAGCCGGCAAGAATTGATACCTGGGATCAGCAGCCAACTGGGGGGCTTTGAGCCAATCGCCATGAATGGCCAGGAGGTTTACAAATTTGCCGTGCGGGAGGTGCCCGCTGTGTTGCAGGAACTTCTAAAAAGCACAGATACCAAGCCAGCTGATTTGGATTGGCTGCTGCTGCACCAAGCAAATCAACGCATTTTGAATGCTGTTGCAGAACGGCTCGGTCTTCCGGAAGAAAAAGTATTAAGCAACCTTGCCCATTACGGCAACACCTCTGCCGCCACGATCCCAGTGATGCTCCATGAGGCGGTGCAGGCCGGCCTGGTTAAACCAGGGCACCTTATTGCCAGCAGCGGCTTTGGCGCAGGGCTCAGCTGGGGGGCAGCTTTATGGCGTTGGGGCGGGCCCACCCCCTAATTGCCCTATGGGTAGCCTCAGCTACCAGCAACATCTAAAGGGTCTATGGGTATTTGTTGGGTGTTTCCGGGCCAGGGATCACAAAAGCTCGGAATGGCTGCAGGGTTGTTGGATCACCCTTTGGGCCGGGATCGTTTTGAAATGGCATCGGATCTACTGGGCCGCAACCTTGCGCTGATCTGTAGCGGCAGCAATCAATCCAACTTAAATAACGCAAACGCACTGGATGATCTAAACAACACCCGCAACACTCAACCGGCTTTATTTGTTCTTGAAAGCCTGCTGATTGATCTTCTTTATAAACAGGGGAAAAAGGCAAATCTGCTCGCCGGCCACAGCTTGGGTGAATTGGTAGCCCTTTATGCAGGCGGAGTTTTTGAATTCGAAACCGGTTTGAAGTTAGTAATTCGCCGCAGTGAATTAATGGCTGCCGCAGGTGGTGGGGCGATGGCCGCAGTGATTGGGTTCAAGCGCAAGGAATTAGAGGAAGCGGTGGGAGCTACAGAAGGGGTGGTGATCGCCAACGACAACAGCGACGCCCAGGTGGTGCTCTCAGGCAGTAAAGAAGCGCTTGCCGCTGTATTGGCTGCTGTGAGCTGCAAACGAGCAGTACCCCTTGCTGTATCCGGGGCTTTCCACTCTCCTTTTATGGCCGCACCTGCAGCAGCTTTTAGTGCTGAACTTGATGCCGTGCCGTTTCGTAACAGCGCAGTGCCGATTCTCAGCAATACAAACCCCAGCCCCTGTAGTGATGGCAACAGCTTGAAACAACAGCTGCAGCAACAGATGACCAGCGGAGTGCGTTGGCGTGAAACCATGCTGCAATTCGAGGTGGCTGGCATCCATACGGTGGTGGAAGTGGGGCCTGGGGCCGTGCTCAGCGGCTTGCTCAAACGCAGCCTGCCAGCCCTGGTAACGGCGCAAATTAGTGGGCTGCAGGATCTGGGCCTTAATTAAAATGAATCAAGCGATCGCCAGCTTGAGCTTGAGGCCGCGGCCAAGCATCAGTTACAGGATGGTGCAGTGGTTGCTGGTGGCGCCGATATTTCGCTTGCTATTTCGCGGCCGTTGTTTTGGCATGGAACGGGTACCCCGCCAAGGGGGGTTGGTGGTGGTGGCAAACCATGGCTCCCATTTAGATCCACCTTTGCTGGGCCACACCTTGCCGCGGCCGGTGAGTTTTATGGCAAAGGCTGAATTATTTGAGGTGCCGATTTTGGGGGGGCTAATCCGCAGCCTTGGCGCCTACCCCGTAAGCCGTGGCGCAAGCGATCGCGAGGCAATTCGCACCGCCTTAGGGCGCTTAGAGCAGGGTTGGGCAACGGGAATATTTCTCGATGGCACCCGCCAGGTGAGTGGCCGTGTTGAGAATCCCCAGCTCGGGGCAGCTTTGCTTTCTGCCCGCAGTGGGGCGCCGCTGCTGCCGGTGGCGTTGGTTAATACCCATCGCGCATTTGGACCAAATCAAAGCTGGCCACGCCTCGTAGCAATTCAAATAAGGGTGGGTTTGCCGATCCCGCCGCCTGCTTCCAAACGCCGAGCCGATCTAGAAGCCACCACAAAGGCCTGCCAAGAGGCAATTAATGCCTTGCTGGAATTGCCAGTAATTGCTGGCGCAGATCCTTTCCGCTAATTACCCAAACCAAAGCCCTCAAACCATCACTCCACACCTTGCTGCGACTTTCAAATTGACAGTTTTTAGCGCAGGGCACCAGCACAGGGGTTAGGTAGATGCCACGGCTTCCAGCCACCACACGGCCCACCAGCAGGGCCCTTTCCATATGGTCGCTGCTGGTAACTAAAAGCACATGACGCACTCCCTTGCGATTCAATTCATCCACCAGGGTGGTGAAGTTGCTCAAGGTATCGCTGGCGCGGTAATCAAGCTGAACCCTTGCTGGATCTAGGCCATTGCGCTCAATTAGCCAACGAGCATATTCAGCATTGCTGCCACTGCTAACAATCAAGGGCAATTGGCTGCGATAGGCCAACTGGGCGCCCACTTCTTCTCTCTCTAAATCACCGCCCAAAACCAAAATCTGCTGGGGCGGTGGCAGCAAAGGCTCCAGCAGTGGCTTGAGTAAGCCGGGTCCAAAATTCCAGCCCCCCCAGAGCAGCCCGGCCCCAAGCAGTAACCGAAGCAGCTTCCTAGCCATCAGCCCACCGCGGGGATGTTTTGCACTGGAGAGGTGGGATAAATCGGTAAAACCAGCTCCCAAGGCCCGAGGTTGCCTTGCTCAAACAAGCTTTGGCCTAGCTGAAGTAACAAACGTGAATCCTGCTCCGGCAACATTTCTGCCTCCCAAAAGGCTCCCTTCAAGCTGGCGCTGCCGCCTGGATGCAGGCTTGGCGCTTGCAATTCTTCAACTCCCTGAGCGCCAAGGCCGTAGTAACCAGCCACCACCCCACGTTGAGGCAGGGTTTGCCCAATCCAATGGGGACCTGCAGCAGCGAGTTCCTGCTGACGCCGTTCTGCAATTAAACGCAAGCTGCCCCAGCCGTATAGGGGTTTTTGCAACTGCTGAGCCAAGGTGCGGGCAAGAACCAAGGTGAGCCGGGTGCCAGTAAAACTGCCGGGGCCGGTGGCCACCGCTAACCAGCTGAGCTCATTCCAGCGGCTCGCAGGTAGTAGTTCAGCTACAGCTGTAAATAAGCCATTGGCCATCTGGCGCGCCAAGGGGAAAGCCGCAGAACGCCACTCGCCGTTGTTGATTAAGGCCACCCCAAGGGTGCTGCTGCAACTGTGAAAAGCGAGGGCACAACTCATTGGGCTTAGATACCTCCGCCTGGCCTGAAACTGTCGCAACTGCGCACATCCCACTCAACTCCCCAGCTGTTTTGCACCGCTTGAACGCTTAGATGAATCTGAGGATTCTCGGGAGTGAAATCTGGATTTTGATTTAGGTGAGGCACGCCGTGTTCACTTTCCACCCGGTGATAAGCGGTGCAACTCGGCTGCCAGCTGCAAGCAACGCAGATGCACATGGTCTAAAAACAGCACATGGCTTAAGACAGTTCTATTTAGATAGTTCTTGCAAAATGGTGCCATGGATCCGCGTTCCTTGGCCACTCCCCCCAGCCATATCAACCCAACCACTGCTGCTTTGCTGCTGCGGCAGCTGCTACCGCAGCAGCGCTGGCCAATTGCACTAAACAAATTGCCAGTTGGTTGCGCCTTGGTGGGCGGAGCGGTGCGCGATGGACTTTTAAATCGCCTGGCTCCCCACCCAGACCTTGATCTTGTGGTGCCAGCAGGGGCGATTCCATTAGCTCGCCAGCTAGCGCAATCCCATGGAGGTGTTGCGGTGGTGCTTGATGCGGAAAGAGATATGGCCCGTGTGGTGCTTGGGCCCTACACGCTAGATCTTGCCGCCTGCAGCGGCGCCAACCTTGAGGAAGACCTAGCTCGACGCGATTACCGGATCAATGCCATGGCCTTGCCACTAGATGGCAATGGCCCCCTACTTGATCCGCAAGGGGGGTTAGCTGATCTAGCAAAAGGGCTAATTACTGCCATCAGCGAACAAAATTTGCAGGATGATCCGTTGCGGCTGCTGCGGGGGCCGCGGCTGGCGGCAGAGCTTAATTTTCAACTGGAATCGGCCAGCAGCAAAATGCTGCAACGCCACGGGGCTTTATTAGGCCGAGTAGCCCCTGAACGGGTGCTAGCGGAACTAGAAAAATTGTCCCGCTGTTGCCATGGCTCAAAGGGCTTAGAGCAGGCCACTGAGCTTGGCTTGCTGCATCCATGGCTAGAACCGCTGCAATTTTGCTGTAACCAAAAATTAATAAACCCCAAAAAAATAAATCTCGATGCCGCTAGCCCCTTAAGCAGCGTGGAGGCCGCCACAGCCCTACCCCTAGCGCGGCTAGCTCAGTTGTTTAGCGCCCGCAGCTTGGGGCGCTTAAAAGCCAGCAAGAAGTTGCAGCAACGCTGCCAAATATTGCGCCACTGGTGGCAAACCATCCTGCAAAATCCAGTGCTGCTTGAGGAGGAACAACTCAGGCTATGTCTGGATTTAGAGGCGGATTTAGGAGCCTTGGTGCTGCTGCTTCCCGGGGCTACAGAAGGCTGGCTGGAGCGCTGGCGAAACCCAAAAGACCACTTATTTCATCCCCGCAGCCCCATCGATGGAGCCCAGCTGCAGCAACAGCTGGGGTTATCACCCGGGCCGGCGATTGGTGCATTGCTGTGGCAACTCACCAAAGCTCGCGCTTTCGGCAAGCCCCACAACATTGAAGCGGCCAAGCATTTTCTTGATCAACTTCCCCGGCCGCATGATTAACTGCATTGATACGGCCTCAGCTTCCAGCAATTCTGGTTAAAACCAAGGCCCCACGTTTTCTTCTTCTCCCATGAGCATCCGCCTCTACGTTGGCAACCTGCCCCAGTCTTTCGATCAAAAAGAACTGGAGAATATGTTTGCTGCCGTTGGCGCTGGCGTGCGGTTTAAAGCGGTTTTAGATCGCGAAACCGGCGGTTGCCGTGGATTTGGTTTTGTAAATGTTGACGACGCCAAACTCACCGATGAAGTGATTGCCCAGTTCAACGGTCGTGAATACGGCGGCAGCCAATTAAAAGTAGAGGTTTCTGAAAAGAAAGAAAGCCGTGGCAATGAGCGTGGTGGT
>VFLB01000341.1 GCA_009914645.1 Synechococcaceae bacterium Bin_79_3 | reverse complement strand
TATTTCTCACCGAACCGCTTGATTACGACCGCTTGGTGGCTGCAATTCGCGGTTGCACATTATTACTTACAGATTCAGGTGGTTTGCAAGAAGAAGCACCATCTCTAGGGAAACCAGTGCTTGTTCTAAGGCGCACTACCGAACGCCCAGAAGCAGTTGAAGCAGGCACCGCAAAATTAATAGGTACTTCCTCAGAGGCGATTGAACGGGAAACCTGCCTGCTCCTTGAAAATAGTGAAGCCTATGCCGCTATGGCAAAAGCGCACAATCCCTTTGGCGATGGCAAGGCGAGTGAACGGATCGTTGCCACAAGTGCGGCTTATCTGGCAAATCGCTAACTCTCTTTACGCTTTTTCGCCCAAGGTGGCAGATCAATAAATACTTGTTCACCGGCTTTTACCCCTGTAAGTATTTGAGTATTGCGGCCGCTGCTGCTGCCAAGGGTTACCTCCACAAAACGTGGTTGGCTGCCAGGGCCTGGTACCAGTACTCCTGGCTTTCCATTTTCAGTAACAATTGCAACTGTTGGCACCAAGGGTTTTGGTGGTAGGCGGCCGGCGTCAAAGTCGATATCAGCAGTCATGCCAATTCGCAATTTATTTAAGGCTGGATTAATTAGCTCTAATTCTACTTTTACGGTAGTTACATTACTGCTCTTTTCTGTGCGCGGTGAGATGCGTTTTACCTGCGCTGTAAAGCGTTGATCAGGAAATGCATCCACTCTCACGCTGGCAGCCTGGCCATTTCTTATGCGGCCAATATCACTTTCAGGTACCTTGGCATTTACCTGAAGGCCGGCAGCTAATTCCACAATCGAAGAGCTTGTGGCTCCTGCTGTTGCACTAGCAGCGGTGGTGGGGGTTACGTAGGAACCGGGATCTGCATATCGGTTAGTGATGGTGCCAGCAAATGGTGCACGCACTACTAGATCACCCGATTCAACTTTTCGCTGGGCAAGGCGCTGAAGTGCTGCGTTGTAAGCCGCTTGGCTGCTATCAAAGTTGGCTTTAAAGCGTGCAAGATCGTCGCCACTGAGGGCGCCTTGGCTGAACAATTGGCGCCTTCTTTCATATTCGCCGCGGCTACGATTTAAATCAACCTTGGCCACTGCTTGCTGAGCTCTTAGTTCTTCCAGGCGATTGAGGATGTCGCTTGGATCCATGCGGGCAAGTGGTTGGCCTGCTGATACCTGGTCGCCTTCATCTACATACAGTGCTAGCAGTTGCCCTTGCCTTTTTGGGCTCACGTTTACCCGCTGCTCCGCTTCGATTTCGCCGCTAGCAGTGATGATCCCCGCCAAACTGCCCTGGCTCACCATGGTTACGTAGGGCCCTAGATCTCGTTTTGGCCCTTTAAGCAAAGGCAGCAACACAAAACCAGCGCCACTAACGAGCACTAGCAGCACCAATGCAGCCGGCCACCAACGCCGCCATGGGGCTGATGAGGATTGAGGCAAGGTGGGTGTGTTGATGGTTGCTGTGTTAGCTGCAATCATTCTTCATGAAAACAACAGCACTGGCGAGTGCGGCTCACCCTTTAAATTAAAGAAATGC
>VFLB01000205.1 GCA_009914645.1 Synechococcaceae bacterium Bin_79_3 | reverse complement strand
GCGCTTTCAAGGAATTCATGGGGGAACAGGGCATCTTCCACCTTTGTTTCCTGTAATCCCAATACATCTGGTTGCGCCATCTGCAGCCAGCGCTGCAGATGGGCTTCTCTACTGCGGATTGAATTTACGTTCCAGCTGGCGATACGCACGAAAAAGCCCTTTAAACTGATTTCACTTAATAGCTGATCGATGGCAAATCAAGGTTTTTGTATTTTGAGCCTTTCACTACCCGCTGCACTGTTTGCCTTACTGGTTTCAAATTCAGCTTTTGCAAATCCGAAAAACGAAAGTATCCAAGAGCAAAACCTTTACAACTACGGCTCCACAAAACCGAGTAGTTCACTGTTGGATGTAACCAATCCCATGGAATTAATGAATCGTTTGCGTAATTCCAGCTCTATGGACAGCGCCACCTCCCCTAAAGATGCAGTGGATGAGGCCTTACGTCAGTTGGATAAGCCTGCTGCACCCGCTCGCAAAGTATTGCCCGTGGGCCCCTGAGCCGCTTTTTGTAGATTTTTCATAGACCAACCAGCTGCCACTTGGTCGAGCACTAACTGTGAATTTTCAGGCATTCGCTGCCGCGCTTCCCTTAGCAATGCAACGGCTGCTTCCCCCTGACCTGCCTCCTGCTTCTGTAGAGCCATTGCCAATAGTGGGCGGGGATCCTCCGGGTAGCGATTGATCAGGTTGCGGTAGGTGTTCTCAGCGCTTTGCTTTTGCTGGCGCCGCTGTTGCAAATCAGCAAGCAAAAGGCCAAGTGTTAATTCCTCTGGTTTCCCTTTTGCTGCCACCGCTGCTTTATTTAACTGAGCTTCTACTTTTGCCCCCTTCCCTTGCTTTAGCTGTAGCTGGGTGAGTTGTTGCCAAGCCTCTACCTGTAGTGGTTGCACATTGAGCACCTGGCGGATTTCCCTTTCAGCGCCGCCTTGATCCTTTTGTTGCCTGCGTAAATCCGCCAACATCAAACGTAGTTTCCATTGTTCAGGCCGTTGATCACTTAGCGGCTCCAGTAGCGAAATCGCTCCATTTTGATCGCCTAAGGCAAGCCTTAATTTCAGTAATTGCAATTGCTCTTCTGCCGTTGCTTCCCCTTTTGCCAGTTTTGTTTCTAGGGGCGCTCGGCGCCGTTGCAGGGCAGCTAGGGGCGCTTCTGCTGGCGCCAGGCCAAAACCGGAGCGACCCAGCCCCCAGCCGCCAAATCCAGCCAAGCAAATAGCTACTAACGCCGCAACGGTTTTTTTAAGCAAGAAATAGGCTTGCGTTTAATCCAGTAAACCGTCTAGTTGGAACGCTGTCAGGGGCATCGCTAGATTTCAATGTGATTCAACGCGGTTCTGCCTTTCTGATGCGTCAGCACCCGATTCCTCCGGTTACCGAGCCGCTGCAGTTCCGGGCGATCGGGATCGTGAGGGGCACCTATTGCCCAATCGAGCCCGCAATCGTTACCCGCGGCAACCTCGTTGGAGCAGATGGTTCTTCTATTGATGCCGTGCTGCTTGGGCGCGTATTGAGTTTGGTGAAACGGCACCTGAGTCTTGAGGATGAGCACCTTTGGGTTGTTTATCCCCGCAGCAGGGATGATCAAAAATTGCACCTGCAGGTGGTGGGGGTATGGGAACCTCGCACCTTGGCAAGCGATGATCCCGATCTCCCTGACCACCTACCAGAAGGGGATGGATTTTTTTCTGTGCGGGGTGAATTGATTTTCACCAAACCAGAAAGTGGCGATGTAGTGATAAAAATTCGCCAGTTGCCCCGCGCCGATGGCAGCCGCCCTCAACCCTTCAAATTGCAACTAAAGGGCAGCATTTCAATGGAGCATTTGCGGCATTTCCTTGATCTACGCGTTCGCTTGCAGGGGGAATTGCTGCACATAGAACACTGGGAGGTGATTGCGCCAATGCCCCAACGCAGCGATCGCCGTGGCGGAGCTTCTAAAAAACCAAAACGCCATTAAATTTCATTAATGAATACAAATAATTGGGCTTATTTAGATGCCCCAACAGGTGTGGCTGGCGACATGCTTTTGGCGGCTTTATTTGACCAAGGCCTGCCAGAGGAAGTGGTTTTAGAGCCCCTGAAATCCCTTGGTCTTGGCGCTGCTTTTCGTTTGCATATTTGCAAAAGCAGCAGTGGTGGTATGCGAGGTACCAGGCTCAATGTGGAACTTCTCGAAGAGTCTCCACCCCATCGGCTATGGCGTGATTTGAGGCCCCAGCTGGAGGC
>VFLB01000296.1 GCA_009914645.1 Synechococcaceae bacterium Bin_79_3 | reverse complement strand
TGGCAGCTATTAACGGTGGGTTTTTCAATCGAGTGCGGGAGCTGCCCCTTGGTGGTTTAAAGGAGCAGGGGGCTTGGCTTTCAGGCCCAATTTTGAATCGTGGTGCTATCGCATGGCAACCGGGCCAGCAACCGCTTTTTAGCAATATTCGGATGGAAGAATGGCTTAGCGATAAGGAAGGAAATCGCTGGCCCATCGGCGCCCTTAATAGTGGCTATGTGCAAAAAGGCCTTGGTCATTACAACAGCCTTTGGGGGAACGTTTATCGACCGATCACAAGCCAAGAAACAGGCTGGATTTTAGAAAACGGCAAAGTGTTGGAAATTTGGTTTGCCGATCAAATGGCAGCTGGGGTGCCCCTGCGCCAAGGGCAAGCCTTATTGGTGGAGAGAGGTAGTAACAATCTGAACTTGCAACTTGGTGATGAGATCCAGCTGCAACGCAGCTTTTATCCAAAGCACTTTGAAGCTCTACCTCACCTGTTGCAAGCGGGGCCTTTGTTGCTAAATCAGGGGGTAGTTGTGCTGGATGGGCCTGCAGAAAATTTCAGCGCTGCCTTCATGGCGCAACGGGCCCCTCGCAGTGTTGTGGCTGGCGACGGTGACCAGGTGTGGCTGATAGCCCTGGATGGCCTGGATAACAGGGGCCCTACCCTTGCTGAAAGCGCTGAACTGCTTCTGCAAGCTGGCTTAAAACAAGCCCTTAATCTCGATGGCGGCAGTTCCACTGCCCTTTTGGTGGAAGGTAAGGGAGGGCTCAGTGGACGCGGCATCGGTTCTGCAATTCACAACGGCTTAGGCCTGATAAAACGCCCCAACCGCTAACCCCATGGATCCAACTTCTGGTTTAAGGATCACCCCTCGGGCCGCTGCAGAGCTCTGCAGGCAGGCCGCTAGAGGCGGTTACCCCGGATCAATGGCGATAGAACTGGTGGCTGGCAGTTGTGAAGCTTGGGCTTTGCAACTTAAAGCTGGCAGCAAAGGGGAAGCACTTGCTCGCAGCGACGGAATCACCCTTTATGGCCCAGCTGATCAGCTCCACCTACTCAATGGGCTGCAACTTGATTTTCAATGTTCACTAAGCGGCGGGGGCTTTTTACTTAGGGGTGGAGAGCGAATTCGCAGTTGCCCATGTGGTGCTGCTTTTACCCCGAGGGGGTAAAGTGACGGATTGTCGAATCAGCTGGCCGCAATGGCCTGCCTCCGGTTTTAGATGCCCACCATCCAGCAACTGATCCGCACTGAGCGGCAGAGTCTTACTCGTAAGACCAAATCCCCTGCCCTACGGGGTTGCCCGGAGCGCCGCGGGGTATGCACCCGCGTTTACACCTCCACTCCCAAAAAACCAAACTCCGCCCTTCGCAAGGTGGCAAGGGTGCGGCTCACTTCTGGGTTCGAGGTAACCGCTTATATCCCAGGCATTGGCCACAACCTGCAGGAACACTCTGTGGTGTTGATTCGCGGCGGCAGGGTTAAGGATTTGCCCGGTGTGAGATATCACATCATCCGCGGCACCCTAGATACATCTGGTGTGAAAGATCGCCGCCAAAGCCGTTCGAAATACGGCGCAAAAACCCCCAAGGATTGAACTGAGCTCTAGCTCTCGATCCCCCCTTAATTTTTTCTTTGCTGATTTTCTCCCCCCATGTCCCGCCGCAACGCCGCTGAGAAACGCCCGGTTCTGCCTGATCCGCAATTCAACAGCCGTTTGGCCTCAATGATTGTGGCCCGCTTGATGAAGCACGGTAAGAAGTCCACCGCCCAGCGAATCCTCTCGGACGCTTTCGGCATGATCAACGAGCGCACCGGGGTAGATCCTCTGGAAGTGTTCGAAACTGCTGTGCGTAATGCCACCCCTTTGGTGGAAGTTCGCGCCCGCAGAGTGGGGGGTGCCACCTATCAAGTGCCGATGGAGGTGCGCCAAGAACGGGGTACTGCTATGGCCTTGCGTTGGCTCGTGAACTTTTCCAGGGCCCGCAACGGCCGCAGCATGGCCCAAAAGCTTGCTGGGGAATTAATGGATGCCGCCAATGAAGCTGGTAGCGCTGTCCGTAAGCGGGAAGAAACCCATAAAATGGCTGAAGCGAATAAAGCGTTCGCTCACTACCGCTATTAAGCCCTTTGTTGTCAGTGTGCGGGCCAACCGCTGACTTTTAACAAATCCGTAAAGTTGAGCCCCTTTTCCCAGCACACTTAAGGAGCATCCCGTGGCACGCGCCTTCCCTTTAGATCGCGTTAGAAACATCGGCATTGCTGCCCACATAGACGCCGGCAAAACCACCACCACTGAACGAATTTTGTTCTACTCAGGTGTGGTGCACAAGATGGGCGAGGTGCACGATGGTGGCGCGGTAACAGACTGGATGGAGCAGGAAAAGGAGCGAGGTATCACTATTACCGCCGCTGCAATTTCTACCAGCTGGAAAGACCATCGTATCAATATTATTGATACCCCTGGCCACGTGGATTTCACCATCGAAGTGGAACGCTCAATGCGCGTTCTTGATGGTGTTATTGCAGTTTTCTGTGCCGTTGGCGGAGTGCAGCCACAGTCTGAAACGGTTTGGCGCCAAGCGGATCGCTACAAAGTGCCGCGCATGGTTTTCGTTAATAAGATGGATAGAACAGGTGCTAATTTCCTAAAAGTTTACGAACAAATTAAAGATAGATTAAAAGCAAAAGCCGCCCCGATCCAGCTGCCAATTGGCGCTGAAAATGACCTTAAAGGCATCATTGATCTCGTTCAGAATAAGGCGTTTATATATACCAATGATCTCGGCACAGATATTTTAGAAATTGAAATTCCAGACGACATGAAGGAGTCTGCCGCAGAATGGCGCTCCAAATTAATGGAATCAGTAGCTGAACTTGATGAAGAACTTATTGAGGTATTCCTTGAAACTGGCGAATTAAGTGAGGCTCAACTTCGTAAAGGTATTCGCGAAGGTGTAGTTAGGCACGGTTTAGTACCTATTCTCTGCGGCTCCGCTTTTAAGAACAAAGGTGTTCAGCTAATGCTGGATGCAGTGGTGGACTATTTGCCAGCTCCCGTTGATGTGCCCCCGATTGCAGGCATTTTGCCCAATGGCGAAGAGGGCATCAGACCCTGCGACGACAACGCACCATTCAGCGCCTTGGCCTTCAAGGTGATGGCGGATCCCTACGGAAAACTAACTTTTGTGCGTATGTATTCAGGCGTGTTGCAGAAAGGCAGCTACGTGATGAATTCCACCAAAGATAAAAAAGAACGCATCTCGCGTTTAATTCTGCTCAAAGCCGATGATCGCGAAGAAGTTGATGAATTGCGCGCTGGCGATCTCGGTGCAGTTCTAGGCCTTAAAGACACAACAACTGGAGATACCCTTTGCGTTGAATCGGATCCAATTATTCTTGAATCTCTTTTCATACCAGAACCTGTTATTTCAGTTGCCGTTGAGCCGAAAACAAAGGGCGATATGGAAAAACTTTCCAAAGCTCTGCAATCTCTTTCAGAAGAAGACCCCACCTTCCGGGTAAGAACCGATCCGGAAACAAGCCAAACCGTTATTGCCGGTATGGGAGAGCTTCATCTGGAAATCCTGGTTGATCGGATGATGCGGGAATTTAAAGTAGAGGCAAATATCGGAGCTCCGCAAGTTTCTTATCGAGAAACAATCCGCGGTAGCTCTAAAGGTGAAGGCAAATTTGCAAGACAAACTGGTGGTAAAGGTCAATACGGTCATGTAGTTATTCAAATGGAACCAGGGGAACCGGGCACAGGTTTTGTATTTGTTAATAAAATTGTTGGTGGTATTGTTCCAAAGGAATACATCGGTCCGGCAGAAGCAGGTATGAAAGAAACCTGCCAATCGGGTGTTATTGCCGGTTACCCATTAATTGACGTAAAAGTATCAATGATCGATGGTTCTTACCACGACGTTGACTCTTCTGAAATGGCATTTAAAATTGCCGGCTCTATGGCTTTTAAAGACGGCGTTAAAAAGTGCAATCCCGTACTGCTCGAGCCGATGATGAAAGTAGAAGTTGAAATACCCGAAGATTATCTTGGCCCCGTTATCGGCGACCTTTCCTCAAGGCGCGGTCAGGTGGAGGGGCAGTCGATCGATAACGGCACTTCAAAGGTGCAAACCAAGGTGCCCTTGGCTGAGATGTTTGGCTACGCCACACAATTGCGATCGATGACCCAAGGGAGAGGTATATTCTCAATGGAGTTCAGCCATTACGAGGAGGTCCCTCGGAATGTGGCCGAAGCCATCATTTCCAAGAATCAGGGCAACTCCTGATCCACTCCCCCCTCTTCGTTTACCCTCGATTTTTATTTAACAATGGCCCGCGAGAAGTTTGAGAGAACTAAGCCTCACGTCAACATCGGCACCATCGGCCATGTAGACCACGGCAAAACCACCCTCACCGCTGCGATCACTAACGTGCTCGCTTCACTCGGTCAGGCCAAAGCCCAGGCTTACGATGAGATTGATGGCGCCCCTGAAGAGAAAGAGCGCGGCATCACCATCAACACCGCCCACGTGGAGTACGAAACCGCAGGTCGTCACTACGCCCACGTGGACTGCCCTGGTCACGCTGATTATGTTAAAAACATGATCACAGGCGCCGCTCAAATGGACGGTGGGATTCTTGTGGTAGCCGCCACAGATGGGCCTATGGCCCAAACCCGGGAACATATCTTGCTTGCTAAGCAGGTTGGTGTGCCCGCCCTTGTGGTGTTCCTCAATAAGAAGGACATGGTGGCACCCGGCGACGAGGAACTCCTAGAGCTCGTTGAAATGGAAATGCGGGAACTTCTCGATAAATACGATTTCCCCGGCGACGATATCCCCATTGTGGCTGGATCTGCCCTTAAAGCCCTTGAGCACATTCAAGGCGGCGGCAAAGGTGTTCGCGGTGAAAACGAGTGGGTAGACAAGATTCTTGATCTCATGGACGCTGTTGATGCCTCCATACCTGAGCCCGAGC
>VFLB01000294.1 GCA_009914645.1 Synechococcaceae bacterium Bin_79_3 | reverse complement strand
GCTTGCTGTTGCAATTTCATTGATTTTTGTATTGATTATATTGACAACAAAACCAACTCAATTATTGCAAGAACCAGCAATAGAAAATGAGAATATAGAACCCAAACTCAGCATTTTATTTTATAGCCTAATGGCTCTTACAGGTATATGGGCAGGATTTATATCTCTAGGCTCAGGTGTGATGACCTTGCTAGTGCTTGTGCTAGCAGGCAAGATTCCATTAAAAACAGCAAATATTTTAAAATGTTTTGTGAGGTTAAGCTCCAGTCTTATAGCTTTGTTGATATTCGGATTGCGGGGTGATATTAATTGGCTATGGGCTATTCCTTTAGCTCTTTCCAGCATGGTGGGGGCAAATGTAGCAGCGAAGATTGCTCTGGGCCCCCAAGCTAATCAATGGATATTTCGATCTCTAATTGTGGTGGTGTGTGTGGAAGCTGGCAGTTTTCTATGGCGGCTTAATCCAGGCCTACTGGCTTAGCGCTAGAACATGGCTTGAAATCAAATTTCCCAATGGCAACAGAAGCCCGCTGGAAAGGTCGCCTTATTGCCAGCAGTGATAGCACCATCAGCGTTGATGGAAATGCTTATTTCCCTGCTGATGCGTTAGTTGAAAACTGCTTTCAGGCCTCCAGCCATCGCAGCATATGTGGCTGGAAAGGGGAAGCTCACTATTACAACGTGGTAGTTGATGGTGAGGTGAATGAGAATGCTGCTTGGTTTTACCCCGAACCAAAAGAAGCAGCAGCTGAAATCAAAGGCAGGGTGGCCTTTTGGAAAGGCGTAAAGGTGAGCGCTAGCGAGTGAGCATTATTAATGCAAAAGAGTTAAGTAAAATCTATCGTGTTAGCGAAAAGCAACCGGGTATAGCCGGAACATTTCGGCATTTGCTGCAACGTAAACACCGAGAGATAACAGCGGTAAATCAAATTAGTTTTTCGATAGAACCCGGTGAAATTGTTGGTTTTCTTGGCCCAAATGGTGCAGGAAAAACAACAACATTAAAAATGCTCACCGGCTTAATTCATCCAAGTAGTGGCGAACTTTTAGTAGCTGGCCACAAACCATGGCAACGTAAAGCGCGATTTTTACGCCAGATCACCTTGGTAATGGGTAACAGACAACAATTGTTGTGGGATCTTCCAGCTCTTGATTCACTAAAAGTTAATGCCGCTGTTTACGGTATCCCAGAAAAAGAAGCGCAACGCCGAATAAATGAACTTGCAGAAATGTTAGAGCTTGGTGAAGAGCTGCTAAGGCCACTGCGAAAATTATCGCTGGGCCAACGCATGAAAACGGAATTATTAGCAGCCTTACTACATCAACCTGCAGTGTTATTTCTAGACGAACCAACCCTGGGGTTAGATGTAAATGCCCAGGTGCGGGTGAGGGAATTCCTTGCTGATTACAACAAACGAACAGGAGCAACAATGCTGCTCACAAGCCATTACATGGGCGATATAACCACCCTATGTCCAAGGGTGTTATTAATTCATCAAGGTGAACTGTTTCATGATGGTTCTTTAAGCGAGCTAACCCAAAAACTTGCCCCCTGCAGCCAGGTGCGCATGGAACTAAGCGAAATTCATAACGTTGAGGATTTCTGCGGCTACGGCGATATTCACTCCCTGGAGGGCCATCAGGTGCAGCTATTAATACCTCGCGCTGAACTATCAGAACGGGTAGCAGCATTACTAAATCGCTTTGAAGTGGTGGATCTAGAAGTAAGTGCCCCGCCTATAGAGGAATTGATTGGCGGCTTATTCCGCTCTAGAGAAAAATTATGAAATGGGCATGGCGGGTAGCTCGGGCGCTGATAACAAGCCAATACGCCCTAATGCTGGAATATCGAGCAGAAATTATCCTCTGGGCACTTTCAGGGGTACTGCCTTTAATAATGCTTGGGGTATGGAGCGGCTCCGGCGCAGCGGCGGCGGCGGGCATATCAGCGCAGCAGCTGAGTCGCTATTTTCTTGCTGCTTTTGTAGTGCGGCAATTTACGGTGGTGTGGTTGATAAATGTATTTGAAGAAGATGCTCTGCAAGGCAGGTTATCGCCATTTTTACTGCAGCCGATATCTCCGTTATGGCGCTATCTCACCGCACATATAAGTGAGCAAGCCTCTCGTGTCCCCATTGTTGCGGTGCTGCTAGCGCTGCTAGGAATAGCGGCACCTGGCTTGATTTGGTTGCCATCAGCAGGGGCACTATTTTTTGGAGTTATTGCAATTATGGCTGCATTTTTGCTTAGATTTTTACTGCAACTTGTATTAACTACTTTCTGCTTTTGGAGTGAAAAAGCGGCTGCAATCGATCGTTTACTAATGATTCCATATATGTTTCTTTCCGGTATTGTGGCGCCCATAGATACCTTTCCACCTGCAGTAAAGCGGCTTGCAATGGCAACCCCTTTCCCCTGGATGATTGATTTTCCCGCAAGGCTAATAGCAGGTGAACCGGTGAATATTGCGCTTGGTTTTACTGCAATAATTGCTTGGTGTTTATTATTATTGCCAATTTGTCATCTGCTGTGGCGGGCGGGCCTCAGGCGTTACTCTGCAATGGGAGCATGAAGGAATTAAGGCGCTACTGGCACAGTTTATGTTGCTTTTGGAGTAGTTCTATTGCAGCTGAATTGGAATACCCGCTCAATGCATGGGTTGAATTGTTATCTGTGCTGGGCAATTTAGCTGGCAGTATATTTGTGTTAAAGCTATTATTTGGAAATGGGGTTGCACTCGGGGGCTGGAGCTGGAATGGCTCATTAATAGTATTGGGTTTATATACAGTTTTAGATGGCTTTACAACATGCGTATTACAACCAAATCTGAGTCGTATTGTAAATCACATTCAAACTGGCACCCTTGATTATGTATTACTTAAACCAATTGATAGCCAATTTTGGCTTTCAACCCGCACGGTATCCCCTTGGGGGTTACCTGGCATTATTGCTGGCTTTTGCTTAATTTGCTGGGCATTATTAAAACCGAGTTCAAGCATTAGCTACGGCCTGCCTTCCAGTGGCGCTTTGCTACTTGCTGCTGCACTACTTATAGCTTCTTTGATAATACTTTATAGCCTTTGGTTTGTATTAGCAGCACTAAGTATTTGGTTTATCAAAGTGTGGAATGCCACCGAAGTTTTAAGGTATACCTTAGTGGCTGGTCGATATCCCGTTAGCGCCTATCCCCCTGCGCTGAGGTTGATTTTTACTTTTGTATTACCGGTGGCATTCCTTACCACTATTCCGGCAGAGGCACTACTGGGCAAAAGCTCAAGCATTTGGGCGATCGCTGCTTTATGTGTTGCCGGAATATGTTTAACCGGCAGCCGCCTTTTATGGAATTATGCTCAACGATTTTATACCTCCGCCTCTAGTTAATAAACTTGAAAACAACAGGTTGATGCTGCGGCTGATGCGATCTCATTCATGGGAGCAGCGAGGCCACCTGAGCAAGCAATTCTGCGCAGAGCTGGTTCCAGGCGTCTCTGTCGAGATGTTCCAGCTCAGGCTCTTCGTCGTACCGCCACACCACAGCAAAGAGGGTGAAGCGGCTGAGTCCAAGGAGGGGCTCAACATCTGCGCCCTTGTCACGCAGCATCTGAAACAACAGCCTGAGGTTGTGACTGAATGGTGGTTGCTCAGGCGTAAGCACCAGCAGCCAGGCCTTCAAGGCCTTTTCGATTGCCTGCTGTAGATGAAATCCCCAAGTGGATTCCTCAAAAAGGGACGGATCTGCCATGGCCATCGCGGTTCGTAAATCACGGTGCGCGATGCGCAGAAAGCCAGTCGACGTTTCAGCCGGGGCCATGCAGTAGCTCCCCTGGATCCAAACGTCGCCCGTAGCGGAAGGCCTCGGCGATCACATTGATCCCGCCAAGACGACGATGCTCCACCTCGCTGGCGGAGTAAAGCAATAGTTCGATCGGCAGGCGGTGATGGGCCAATTTCCAACCCAGGGAATCCGTTTCCTCAAAACGCGAATGATTTACCAACCAGGCATCCGGCACTATGACAAGCAGATCCAGGTCGGAATCCGGCCGGGCGGTGCCACGGGCGCGGGAACCGAATAGGCGTACTTCAGCCCCAGGGATTGCTGCCTGAATCTCGGCCGTGATGGTGCGCAGCAGTGGCTCATCCACCACGTAGTGATAACTGGAAGGGCGGGCGGAGGCGCTCATGGCAGTTATTCTGACTGATTTTTAAAGCTGTAGGCCTCTAGTGGGGCACTACTTTTCGCATAAAGCACCACACCAACACAGCGGATGTGGTCGAGCAGGTCGGGATGGCTCAATGAGGCCATCAGGGAAAGATCGATTTGATATGGCAGCAACAGGTCATCCAGCTCGTTATTAATCTGCGTCAGCAGGGTGTGATTTAGCTCACCGCCGCAGAGTGTTAGGTCTATATCTGAACCAGGGC
>VFLB01000155.1 GCA_009914645.1 Synechococcaceae bacterium Bin_79_3 | reverse complement strand
GAGCCCTTAATGGTGGTGTGTTTGTTAATCAAACCTATGAAGATGGTCAATATCGACAGGTTTACGTGCAGGCTGAAGGAAGTAAACGTGCAGTTGTTCAGGATCTAAATAATCTTTATGTTCCCAATTCTTCTGGCGAACAGGTGCCTCTTAGTAATTTATTTAGAATTAAGCTCGATAGCTCCCCACCAATAATAAGCCATTACAATCTATATCGCTCTGTTTTAATTCAAGGAGTTGAGGCAATTGGCAAGAGTAGTGGCCAAGCTATAGATACATTATCTAACAACTTTAGGCAACTTAACTTTAGTAATATTGGTTCTGCTTGGTCTTCTTTAAGTAGATCAGAGGTTGCGGCTGGCTCACTAGCGGCTCTAGTTTTTGCCCTTGGCATTGTTGTTGTATTTCTTGTGTTATCTGCTCAATACGGAAGCTATCTAGACCCACTGGTAATTTTAATGACAGTACCTTTGGCTATGTTGGGGGCATTAATATTTCTTGTGATGATGGGACAAGTTAATAACGTATATGCCCAGGTTGGTTTGGTTACCTTGATCGGTTTAGCGGCAAAGAATGGCATTTTAATTGTTGATCTTGCTAACCAACGAATGCAATCTGGTTTGGATGCCATCGAGGCTGTTCAAGGGGCTGCTGAATCAAGGCTAAGGCCTATCTTAATGACAGCTTCCGCAGCTCTTTCCGGTTTTTTCCCTTTGGTAGTTGCCTCTGGTGCCGGCGCCTTAAGCCAACGTTCCGTTGGTTCTGTGATCTTTGGGGGTTTATTGGTTGCAACAGTGATGAGTTTATTTATCGTGCCAGCGTTTTATGTATTTATTAAAAATCTTGAATCCCGCTGGTTACAAGTTCCCGCAGCAATAAAAGATTAACAAACGCCATGTTTTGTTTCAACGGGAGAGCAATCCGTCTGACTGGTTCAGTGGAACAACCGATAGCAATTCATTCTTTCTGCTTGTGGTTTTAGGTACAGGAGCTTGCGGTTTTTTGGGTGAATCTATGCGCCAGCTCTCGTTGATATCCAGATTGGAGTATTCTGCTGAATAACTTATTTTATTTAATCAACAATTTAACAACCGTTATGTAATTACTGTTGGTTTATCCATTCCGGTGCCAAGGCGTATTCCAGCCAGGCTGTCGGCCGCGTTAATCATTGCTCCGAGAGCAACTTGTGGATCTTCTTGTAAATTTCCAGCCTGGGAAACATAGCGCTCTACATAGAGTCGCAATGTTGCTCCTTGGG
>VFLB01000264.1 GCA_009914645.1 Synechococcaceae bacterium Bin_79_3 | reverse complement strand
GCGAGTAGTAATGAGGTATGGATGAAATTGCTCCAGATACAATTCTTGCAATACTTCAAAGAATTGCTTCGTTAATTCAGGGGCATCAAAATGAAATGGGTATTCGCCATTAAAACCTTTAAAAAAATACCAATTAAATAATGCAGCCCCAAGCTCTGGTTGCAGCCGCTGGGCAAATATTCTCAATTGTTCAGCTGGATCTGTTAGATGCTCTAACACATCTAAACACACAATACTATCAAATTTATTCGGCAATTCTTTTGCATTTAAATCGCGCAGGCAGCGCAACTTATGGCTTAGTCCAAGGGCTTTTGCCCGCTCGCATACAAAATCTCGATTTCTACCATTGAGATCCACCATCCATACCTGATCCACCTGGGGCAACTGGGCAGCGGCCAAGGCATGGCTTCCGATTCCACCGCCAAAATCCAGATGTTGCCCTTTGGCAATTAGAGCCTGAAGACGCAACGTATCGGCAATGTAGGCAGAGCTATCTAAATGCCAGGCAGCTAATTCATACAAATGCCCGTCGCCCACCTCAGTTTCATAAAAACTTTCCACCTCAAGTTCCAGCTCCCCCGCTTTACCTGAGAAAGCACCTGGATGGAGAGCTGCCAATGCTGCTGTGCTTTGGGGAAGCCGCTGCTCAATGGTGCTGATATCAATTTGCAAAAAATTAGAGAGCTGTTGGCGCAAGCCAAAGCCATCTTTCAAAAAGTCGTTAACGCTTGGGTGATCAAGCACCGGGCCGTAAATCCGCAAGTCCCCAACCTACGAGGGTGCAACCATGGCGAATGGCCCCCTCCTCGCCCGCACTTGACCTCTGCCAGTTCTTGCGGATTTCTAGTGATTAATAAGCCCGCTGGCTGCACATCCCACGACTGTGTTGCCATTGCCCGCCGGTTACTTGGTATTCGCCGGGTGGGCCACGGCGGCACCCTTGATCCGGCCGTAACAGGGGTATTACCCCTGGCGATTGGGCCCGCCACCAGGTTGCTGCCTTACCTTGATGGCACCAAGGCTTATCTGGGTCGTATTCAGCTGGGGCTAAATACCGATAGCGACGATTTAAGCGGTGAAGTATTAAACCAAGCCCCCTGGCCCCTGCTTAAAAAAGAGCAGGTGGAGGATCTACTTAGCCTTTTTTGCGGTGAACAAATGCAAAGGCCCCCCAGCGTGAGTGCCGTGCATATTGATGGGGAAAGGGCCTACAAACGGGCACGTCGCGGAGAACAACTTCAGATTCCGCCGCGGCTGGTAACCATCCACCACCTGAAGCTGCTGCAATGGAACGTTGCTGAAGGCAGCTTGGTGATTGAGCTGAGCTGTTCTGCCGGCACCTATGTGCGTTCAATAGCGCGGGATCTTGGCGAGCGCCTGGGCTGTGGAGCGGCCCTTGCTGAATTGCAACGCACCAGCGCTTTGGGTTTTGAACTTAGCCAAGCCATCCCCCTTGAGGCGCTGCAGCCCAGCACAGCCTTGCTTGATCCACTATTGGCCCTTGGTGCAAGGCCGCAATTGAAATTGGATGCCGCGCAATGGCAGGCTTGGTGTCGCGGCCAACGGCTTCCCGCCAATAGCGCAGTTGATTATCGCAATTGCGATGTGGTGGCGATGCTTAGGCCTGATGGCAGTTTGGCCGGATTAGCACATCCCACCTCAACGGGGGAATTGCAACCTCGGGTGGTGTTTGATGCCGCCGGTTAAAAATTGGCAGCGGCACGATCGGCTAGTACCAAGCAATTTGGATGGTTTTGCAGCCAACTTGCAGGCAATTCCTCCTGGGTTGGTTCCTCAAATAAACGGCGCAGCACAGCACTCTTGTTTGCCCCTGTAACCACAAGCAAAAGCTCATCTGCCGCCAAAATATCTGCAATTCCCAAGGTGATCGCCCTTTCTGGCACCGCCAATAATTGGCCTCCAAAGGCTTCGGCATTTTGAGCTCGGGTGGCTTCGCTGAGCAACACGCAGCGGCATGGGGCCGTGGCACCACAGGGTGGTTCGTTAAATCCCACATGGCCGTTTTCACCTAGCCCCAGTAATTGCAGGCCAATACCTTGGGCTCGTACCTGCTGGCCATAACGAGCAGCTTCAAGAGTGGGATCTGGGGCGAGGCCATTTGGCAAGAGCATTGATGTTGGCGGGATTGCGAGCGGTTGCCCTAGATGCAGATTCATATAGGCGGCAAAAGAACGCTTATCCCCAGGGCCCAACCCCACGTATTCATCGAGGTTGAAACTGCGCCAATGGCTCAAATTATTGATGCCTGCCCTTTGCAGTAGTGATACCAAACAGCCATAAACAGCAACCATCGTGCGGCCAGTGGCTAATCCACTAGGTGGTCGGCACGGATCAAGCAACACCTCTGCCAACAAAGCAGCAGCTTGTTCAGCCACAGCCAAGGGGGTTTCCAGCACCGCAAATTTCATGGATTAGGCGGCAACTGAGGCCAATCAATGGAGCTGTAGGGCTCCAGCTGGGTGCCGCGGTAGTAGTGGCGCAGAATCTGGGCAAATTCCTGCCCCTGCAGCGCCATGCCATAGGCCCCCCACTGGCTCATGCCAACCCCATGGCCGTAACCACGACCCAGCGCCAGGAGCCGCGGCGTGGGTGACATACCAAGAGGCATACCAAGCGGTATACCGAGCCAATCCCCTAAGGCTTCTAACGGGGCTGGTGGCGCTGCCACTACCTCAAATCTCACAAAAGTGCTTCGCAAGCCAAGCCGAGAACGTAATTCGGCGGCACCTAAACGCAAGTCGCCCTGCGGGCCACGCACCAACACTTCGGTAAGCCGGCCGGTGCTTGTGGTTTTTAACGGCAAGATGCTGTCTACCCCACCGGTTTCACGAAAAGAGTTGAGCAAGGCAGCGGCATCAAATTGTTTAGTCCAGCGAAATACAGGGCTGTCTTGGTCGTAGTCGGCCACGCTTTTGAGATAAGGCACCTGGCGCGGCCACACCTCACCGCTGTTTTCGGTGCGACCGCCACTGCTGCTATGAAAAACCGCATCGATAATCCTCTTCGCATGGGTGAGCACCAGGCTGCGGGTGCTTGCCACCGCTTCTCGGGTGCTGTCGGTTTCCGATTCCAAGCCGCGATACACCTGGCTGCTCACAGTTGCCTTGAGGTCGTAATCGGCCTCCGGGCGCAATTGGCGCAAGGCGTAGCTGCGGGCTGCCACGCTCTGCACCCGCAGGGCCTCTTGGGGCCACTGGTGCGGCATTTCCGCCCCCACCACGCTAGGTAAGTAGCTCTCAATTCCCAGGCGATTTATCGCTTGGATCCGGCCCCTGTTCAGCAGCAATTGCAATCGACCGCGATAGCGCCTTTGCTGCAACCAAAGGCTGCCGTTTGGTGATTCTGGGCTGATCCAAAGTTCTGAAAGAGCACCTGATGGCAGGCCAGAGATCCCAGCGCCCTCTGCCCTCAAGGTGAGGCCTCCTGCAACAGCAGCCAGGCTGCGCCCATTGGCGGTTTGCAACAGCAAACGCCCCTCCACAGGCGCCACCCGCAGGGCGCTGCCCTCTTCCACCAACACACGCACCTCTGGTTCTCTGGCTAACGCCAGAGGGAACAGCAGAGCAATTATTAGGGGAAAATTCCACACCATTTGAATGGGCAGTAGCGCTTTGCCGTGGCACCATCAAAGCTGGCGCCAGCTGATTACGCCATTGCAAATAACTTTTCTAGGCACCAGTTCCGGCGTTCCAAGCCGGAGCCGCAATGTTTCTTCAGTAGCGGTGCGTTTACCTCAGCGCTCCGATCTGTGGCTACTCGATTGCGGCGAAGGCACCCAGCACCAGTTTTTACGCAGCAACTTACGGGTTTCGCAATTACGGCGCATTTTCGTAACCCATATGCACGGCGACCATGTATTTGGTTTGCCTGGGCTGCTGGCTAGCCTTGGTATGGCAGGGAATTGCCCAGGGGTAGACCTCTACGGCCCTGCGCCTTTAGAAGCCTTTGTACTGGGAGCGCTGCAACATTCTTCTACGCGGATTGGCTATCCGCTGCGTTTTCACAGGGTGGAAGCGGCCGCCAGCAGTGGTGCGGTTTTACTACGCGACGGGGAATTCACGGTGCATTGCTCGCCCCTCACCCATCGCATCCCCGCTTTTGGTTATCGGATCCAAGAAAAAGAACGTGCTGGCCGCTTCAATATTGAGCAAGCCAAAGCCCTACAACTGCCCCCAGGGCCCCTATTTGCGCGGCTTAAGGCGGGCGAAACCATAACTCTTGAAGATGGCCGCGAAATTCGAGGTTCAGATCTTTGCGGCCCAACTCAGCCAGGGGTATCTATGGCTTATTGCACCGACACTGTTTTTAGCGAAGCAGCGATACAGCTTGCCCGTGGTGTGGATCTTTTAATCCATGAATCCACCTTTTCCCATGGCGATGCTGAGATGGCTTATCAGCGCCAACACTCCACCAGCACCATGGCGGCTCAAACCGCAGCTGAAGCCGGTGTATTTCAATTAGCCCTCACCCATCTGAGCCCCCGCTACGCACCAGGTAATCAAGAAACTGCAGAGGATTTGCTCAAGGAAGCGCGGGCAATTTTTCAAAACACTTTGCTTGCTAAAGACTTCTTAACTCTCGAATTAAGTCCTGGGGCCTGCAACAGTGTGTGAGACACAAGGCCCTTAAGCGCCGGAGGAGTGGTTTTGCGTGATACAAAAGCTCAGGAGTCCGTAACGTTGCACGCTTCCTCCATGCATAAAGTTTTTCAGGGTTTGCGGCGCCTAGCCGTTTTGCTGTTGCTTCCCATTGTTTTATTGCTGATGCCCAGCACTGTTGGGGCCCTGCAATGGGATGCCGCAACCCTGACCGTGCCCGCTGATCCGAGCGGCACTCTGATCACCTTCAGCGAATCTGAGATCAAATCAGGTCGCAAAGTTTTTAACACCAGCTGTGGCACATGCCATGCCGGCGGGATTACAAAAACCAACCAAAACGTTGGCCTTGATCCGGAAACTCTTGCCCTTGCTACCCCGCCTCGGGATTCGGTTGAGGCCTTGGTCGACTACATGAAAGATCCCACCTCTTACGACGGTGAGATGTCGATTTCAGATCTGCATCCAAGCCTCAAAAGCGCTGATGTATTTGTTCAGATGCGTAATCTCAGCGACGAAGACCTACGTCGCATGGCGGGATACATCCTTGTTTCACCAAAAGTGCAGGGGCTTCAATGGGGCGGTGGCAAGATCTATTTCTGATCGCTGATTTCTCTGCGGCTGTACCACCATTCTTGCAATTCAGGGCTCAATCTTTCCGCAAATAAGGTGAGCACCGCTGTGGTGGAACGCAGCCCTGGCTGCAAAAGTTCTACCGCGTAGGTAGGGCAGCGCCGCGCTGCCAAATCGGGAACAAGCCGTTTACCCACCCGTCTCCAGCTTGGCTCCTTAGTGCGCCATTGCAGCCTGCAACAGGGCCAGGGCAATTCCTCTCGATCAAATAATCGGCAGCAGGGGCCCAGCACCCGAAAGGTATACATCCCACCAGGACTCGGCTGCTCACTGCCACTGGGCAGCAAACGGTCGTGGCTTGGGATTAATGGTGCAGGCACGAAAGCGGATCAATCGCAAAAGGGCTAAAAAAAAGCCACCCCCTAAGGAGTGGCATAAAAATAAGAAATTAAGAACTCAGTAGAGCTCTTCTTCTGAATGGGTTTTGATTGTGCAATCGCTGGTGGGATAAGCCACACATGTGAGAACAAAACCTGCTTCGATTTGATCGTCGTCTAGGAAGCTTTGATCGCTTTGGTCGACGGTGCCAGCGGTGATCTTGCCTGCACATGTTGAACATGCACCGGCGCGACAGGAATAAGGAAGATCGATGCCCTGCTCCTCGGCTGCGTCGAGGATGTATTGATCATCGGGCACTTCAATGGTTTTGTTTAGGCCCTCGCTTTCGTTAACGAGAGTGACCTTGTAAGACGCCATGGCAGTGATGGTTGCTCAGGTCCACGGCGAACCGGGCCTGTAGGGGCTCGACCTTTGTACACCTATCTGAAGGCCATGGTGGCAACAAACCGAGAAGGCCAATGGTTGAACCAACTTGTATAAGCAAAATTTATCTAACAAAACAGCGTTAACGGGTGATTTCTAGCAGTGCCCAACGGGATTGTTCAGCCGCCAAGCGGCATTTCCACCCCATTGAAGTGAGTTGATCACACAAGGGCTCCACCTGTTCCACCAAGAGGCCGCTCAGCAAACCCACCCCGTTAACGGCAAGCAATTTCTCAAACCACGGCGCTAGTTCCGCCAGCACCGGAGCGAGGATATTGCAAAGCAACACCTGGGCAGTTCGCTGGCCCAGCAACTCCTTAAGTTCATGGGCTGAACCCAATCGAGCCTGGAGACGCTGCTCCATGCCGTTCAGGGCAGCGTTAGATGCGCTGGCAAGTATTGCCAGGCTGTCGGTGTCGCTTGCCACCACAGCTTCTGCTCCTAGGGCCAGGGCTGCTATGCCGAGGATGCCGCTGCCGCAGCCAAGATCGGCCACCAAGGCGCCCGCTAAGGGGATGCGCTCCAAGCTTTCCATACAAAGCCGAGTAGTGGGATGGCTACCGGTGCCAAAGGCACTGCCTGGATCCAGCCGCAGCACTTCACGGTTGCGGAATTCCTCAGGGCATTGCAGCCAAGCGGGCAAAATTAGAAGCTTTTCACCCACAGGATCCGGGGCCCAGTGCTGTTTCCAGCTATGGCTCCAGTCTTCTTCGGGTTGTTGTTGCCAACTCAATTGAGGCAACTCCAAGCCAAAAGGTTCAGCAAGGGCACTTAAGGCCTGCTCAAGACTTTGGCGCTCGCTTGCTGGCCAATCCGCCGCCGGCAGCCAGGCCAGCAGGGTGCGATGGCTCGGTTGATCTGGATGAGATCTAACCGCCACCCTGGAAATACCCAGGGTTTCCAAACGCCAAATCAATGATTCCTCTAGGTCACCAGAAGGATCAATTTCCAGCCGCCACCAGCTGGAGGAGGGGGAAATTGTCATCGTTTAAAGGGTTACGGGATGGGCTTCTTGAATCCCGTTAATTGCGTAGATGCTTGTTAGCAGGCTGGGGGGGATTGGATCATCAAGGCTGAGCACCATCACCGCATCACCGCGCACTATGCGGCGGCCCACCTGCATTGAAGCGATATTCACATTGTGCTCACCAAGCAGGGAGCCGAGATGACCAATGATTCCTGGCATATCACGATGACGCGTGAACAACATGTGCCTGCTGGGGGGCACATTGAGAGGAAATTCGTCAATGCTCGTAACTCGAAGCTCTCCATCAGCAAATACCGCCCCCGTAACGGTGTGGCTGCCCTGGGAATTGCGGCAAGAAAGCTGCAATGAACCACCGGCAAAGTCGCGGCTGGCGTCGTCTTTGATCTCCAGCACATGAATGCCACGACCCTTCGCCTCTAAGGCTGCATTCACGTAGTTGATTCGATCTCCTAATGCAGAACTCAAAAGCCCCTTAAGGGCTGCCACCACCAAGGGTTGGCTTGGATGTTCAGCAAATTCACCCTGTAGCCGCACCTCCAATTCCTGAACCGAACCCCGAGATAACTGGCTGAGCAACAAGCCAAGCGTTTCTGCCAGCTGCAAATGGGGCTTGAGCTTTTCCATTACCTCAGGAGTGAGGCCGGGGATATTTACAGCGCTGCGGGCAGGCAAGCCAAGTAGTACATCGCGAATTTGTTCTGCCACATCCACCGCCACATTTACCTGGGCTTCTTCTGTAGAAGCGCCGAGATGGGGGGTGAGAATCAGCCGCTCACCAACACTGCGCAAGGGTGAATCTGCCTCAAGCGGTTCTTTGGCATACACATCCAAAGCAGCGCCAGCAATTACCCCATTTTTCAATGCCTCAGCAAGATCTGCCTCAGCAATAATTCCACCGCGGGCGCAATTAACCAAACGGGCGGTGGGCTTCATCTTGGCCAGCAAGGCTGCGTCAACCAAATTTTCGGTTTCGGCGGTGCGGGGCAGGTGCAAGGTGATGTAATCGGCTTCCTTAAACAAGGGCTCTAAGGGGCTAAGCCGCACCCTTAGTTGCTGGGCCCGTTCGTCCGAGATGAAGGGGTCGTAGGCGATTACCTCCATGCCCATGGCTTGGGCAACCCTTGCCACGTGGGAACCAATTTTGCCTAGCCCCACCACGCCGAGGCGTTTTTTGTAGAGCTCATTGCCCACATAAGTTTTGCGGTCCCAACCACCGGCGCTGGTGCTGCTGTGGGCTGCTGGGATATGACGCGATAAGGCCAGCATCATTGCCAAGGCGTGTTCCGCCGCAGCAATCGTGTTCCCTTCTGGTGAATTAACCACCAACACCCCATGTTTGGTGGCAGTGGCCACATCAACGTTGTCTACCCCCACTCCAGCCCGTCCAATAATTCGCAAACGGGGGGCCGCTTCAATAATTTCCGCCGTTACCTGGGTGCCAGAGCGAATCATCAAGCCGTCGTATTCGCCGATGATTTGTTTGAGCTCTGCTGCTGGCAGGCCCGTAAGCACATCAACGTGGGCTACTTGAGAAAGAATGTCTATCCCCACCTGATCGATGGGATCCGACACCAAAACTTTTGTCATCGTCCGCGGGAGGGGCATGCGGGGGTGCAGTGTAGAGACCGCTCCTGAACCGGCTGAAAGCAATGGCACTTAGCGTGGCGGTGGTGCTCGCAAGCCTTGAACAGGTTGAGCAGTTGCAGCAGCAACTCAACAGTGTGCAGCTGGATAAACAGCAAATGCCCCTCAAGCTTCAAGCCGTTGGGGCAGGCGCTCTAGACCCAAAAAGTTTGGCAACGCTAAATCCAGCCATAAGCCGGATTGCTCGTCAGCGCAGCATGGCCCGCTGGCTTTTACCCTTCGGGTTTGGGGCTGGAGTGATGTTCACCTTCATCACCAACCTCGACACCTTCGCTTTCGCTGGCCCCATTGGCCAACCATTCATCGGAGGATTACTGGGTTTAGGGGCCGGCTGGATGGGTAGTTTTGCTGCAGCAGCCAGTGTTACCAGCGATGGCGACGACCAAGTGCGCACGGTGTGCAATCGCCTAGACGAGGGTTTATGGGTGTTACTGGTGGAGGCTGCGCCAGGCCAAAACATCCCCTGGGGGTTGATTCAAGCCGCTAAACCTCGCTTAGTGGTGCGATTAAGGGAGGATTGATGCTGCCAACTCGTGAGCTGCTGCATGGAGCTAGTTTCCCCAATTCCCTGGCGGCGGTATTAGATCTAGCGGCGATCAGCTTGCGCACCTATCAACCGCAGTGGAGTGGTTTTTTAACGGCACCAGAGCAAGAAGAATGCCTTAACCGGTTAAATCAACTGATTGAACTAAAAGTAATCAGCAACGGCGGTTTTCCCCAGGCGGAACGTCGGAGGTTGCGGCTTGAGCGTTCTGAACACTCCACATCCGATCCAGCAAGCAACCAACCAACTCCACAGGAATTGCCAGAACAATTACCGCCAGCAGAGCAATTTAAATTGCTGGAAATAAGCGGCAATTTCTTATTTGATCCAGCTGAAGCAATTGATTTTCACCATGCGTTGCAAGCCAACGGGTTAGGGGTTGCAGAACTTGGAGATGTTTTGGTGCGAGGCGATCGTGGCGCACTTGCAGTAGTAAGCCCAGTAGCTGCAATAGCGCTAGTTGGCAAGCCAATACAGGTGCGCACTGTGGTCTGCGCGGTTGCTGAAACCGGCTGGGAGCGCTTACCCAGTCAAATTCCGAAGCCAAAACAAATCACCAGCGTTGAAGCATCTCTACGACTAGATGCAGTTGCATCAGCTGGATTTGCTATTTCCCGAAACCGTATGGCGGAACTAATACGTTCCGGCAAGGTGCGGATCGATTGGAAAGTTATTACAAACCCAAGCCGTGAACTAAAACCCGAGGAGCGGGTACAGCTTGAAGGCAGAGGTGAATTAAAGCTGGAATCAGCAATGCTTACAAAAAGAGATCGCTGGCGCCTTTCAATGTTGCGTAATTTTTGAAAACAACAAGCCTTGGGTCTGATTTAACCAGGTGTTAGGTTCCAGTCCCTGGGGCGATTAGCTCAGAGGTAGAGCACTACCTTGACACGGTAGGAGTCACTGGTTCGATTCCAGTATCGCCCATTCAATTTTCAGATCGATGCAAGAGCGCGTGGTGGTGGTGGGTTTTGGCCGTTCCGGCACAGGTGCAGCCCGCTTACTAAAAGCCCAAGGGGCTGATGTTTGCTTGCTTGAAAGTGGCAACAGCGCCGATTTGCAGAAGCGCGCTAATTGTTTAACAGCAGAGGGGATAAATGTTGAACTAGCCAAACCACTCAGCTTGGCAAGTTTTGATCTTTTGCCTGAGCGCGTGGTGCTCAGCCCAGGCATTGCTTTTGATCACCCGGCAATACAGCAATTGCGCGATCAAGGGGTTGCTGTGGTGGGTGAGATGGAAGTGGCCTGGAATGGCTTCAATGGAGTGCCTTGGATTGGTGTAACTGGCACTAACGGGAAAACCACTGTTACCAGCTTGCTGGGCCATCTCCTGCAACAAGCGGGCTTAGATGCACCGGTATGCGGCAACATCGGCAGCTCCGCCGCTGAACTAGCCCTGGAGCGCCGCGGTGGAGCTACCCCCGCATGGGCAGTAGTGGAACTAAGCAGTTTCCAAATCGAGGCGGCCCCATCTGTGGCGCCAAAAATTGGTATCTGGACCACCCTCACTCCAGATCATCTTGATCGCCACGGCAATGTGAATAACTACCGCTCGATCAAGGCAAGCCTGCTGCGCCGAAGTGAGATTCAAATATTTAATGCAGATGATCCTGATCTTTGTTCCCACGCCAGCGACTGGCCCCGGGCCCTATGGGTTAGCGCCAAACCAAAACAACAATTACCTGCCTTTATCAATACCCATATCTGGATCGATTCAGGCCATGTTCACAACAAAAATGGACCCCTATTTCCTGCATCTGCCTTGGCAATGCCTGGCAGCCACAACCACCAAAATCTCGTTCTTGCCACCGCTGCTGCTTTACAAGTGGGCTTAAGCGCCAACCAAATTGAACAGGGTTGCCGCAGTTTCCCTGGGGTGTCCCATCGGCTCGAACTAATTGATACTCAAAATGAAGTTTTCTTTTACAACGACAGTAAGGCAACTAATTACGATGCTTCTTTAGTTGCCTTACAAGCCCTACCTGGTCCTTTGGTTTTACTGGCGGGAGGCAGGGCTAAAAGGGGGGAGCCAGCAGCCTGGCTGAAGGCATTGGCACTAAAAGCAAAAGCGGTGGTGCTTTTTGGCGAAGCAACACCAACTTTTAATGAGTTACTCGGCGCTAGCGGCTACGGCGGCAAGATTGAATTAAGGGAGGGCTTAGCTCAAGCAGTGCCGCTGGCGGCGCAATTGGCTAAGGAATTAGGAGCGAATGCAGTATTGCTATCGCCCGCATGTGCCAGCTTTGATCAGTATGAAAATTTTGAACAACGGGGCGATCATTTTCGTAAGTTAGTGGAGGAACTAAAAAATTAAATATGAACAAACAACAATGGTGGCTAATGAAAAGTGAGCCAGATGTATTTGGTATAGCTCATCTAAAAGCTGAAAACACCACTCTTTGGGATGGAATTCGCAATTACCAAGCCCGAAACTTTATGCGTACTATGTGTATTGGTGATCATGCATTCTTTTATCACTCCAATGCCAAGCCTCCCGGAATTGTGGGCTTGATGGAAGTGGTGGAAACAGGAATCACAGATCCAAGCCAATTCGAACCAAGCAGCAAATATTTTGATCCAGCTTCAAAAGTGGAAGCCCCCAGGTGGGACTGCGTAAGGTTGAAGTATTCGGGCACGTTTAGCGAATTGTTAAGCTTGGAAAAACTTCGGCAGCTATTCACAGAAGAAACATTGCCAGTAATACGCCGCGGCAACCGTTTATCAATCCTGCCGATTTCCAGCTCTAGTGCTACCAAACTTTTAGAAATTCTTGGCAATCCTGTGTTCTAAATTAAATAGGAACTGGCGCAAAGGCAAAAGCAACGCTAATTTTCTAGCAAATTAATCATTTTGTTGCCATGGCCGCCCCCCTCCCTGTGGGAGCAGTAATAAAAACCGGTTACGCAGCGTTTAGCAAAGCGCCCTTTCTGTTTGTAGGATTTACGCTTATTGGTGGTGGCATTAATTTAGCGAGCCAATTCATTCAAGATCAAGCAAGTAAAAGCATCCAAGATGGTGCCGGATTTGGCATTGGCTGGTTATTTATATTTCTTTTGGGATTAAGCATCAATGTATTTGCCAGCCTTTGGATGAATCTTGGTTTATTTCGTGGCGCTTGGAGAGCATTAAACGGCGACATACCTATTATTCAAGACTTTGTGCGCTGGGATTTCCGAGCAATTAGGCGTTTGCTTTGGATGGCAATACTTCTACTAATAATTAATTTGATAGTGCTTATAACTGCCGCTTTAGCAGGAGGTTTAGCAAGCTTAATTCGCCTTGAACTATTTTTTGCACCTCTATTTGCAGGGAGTTTAGTATTAGTTTACTTGGCTGTTACCCAAATGTTTCACGTACCTATTGTTGTAGCGCAAGGCGACCGAGCGATGCAGGCTTTTAGGCATGGACGAAAAGTTGTGGATCCTCAGTTTTGGCGTTTGTTGGGGTTTGGGCTACTGATGATTTTAATAACTTTGGCGGGGTTGTTACTCTGCGGCATAGGCATTCTTGTGGCAGCGCCAGTTGTGGTTTGCTGCCTCGTGGCTGCTTACCAACACCTTTTCAATAAGGATGATTGCACTGGCTTTTTAGCAGACGTCCGCCATGGCTAACGCCATACAAAAAGGAGCGGCGGCTTCACGATTCCAGCTCCCTTCTGCCCCCCGCAGGCCGGCTGCACTTGTTAAAACAAAACGCAATGCCCAACCGCTGATATCACCTTTAAGTTCAAGCCACCAAGCACCCTGTTCTAGGCAAAGTTCTAAATTTTCCTCTGCCATTAGCTGTTCCTTACAGCTCTCATATTGATCAATGAGTTTGGTGCAGAGTTTGCTCAGCTGCTCAAACTCTTCGAGGGTGAGTTCTAAGGCCCATGCCTCAGCACCGATCAGCACCTGGTAATTAGAACGCTTTTTATCAATTGCTAGCCGCCAACCAAACCCCTCTCGTCGCATTAGCCGGGCAAAAGATCGGGCAAATCTTGCTCATCGCTGAGTTCTGTAATGGCCCTTTGAACAGGCTTCACCATCGAATCCTCGAGGAGACCTTCAAAATCATCAAATCGTCTTTGCTTTGCCCTAAAAGCAATGCGCACAGTAGTGAGATACCTATTGGTTGAATGGCGCATCAAACTTTCGCCGCGCTTAGCAAGTTCATTAGCTCCAGGCTGCTGGCTTAGCGACATCGACGGATAACCCAATTTCTGGTATCAACATAACTCCCTGCTCTTTTTTTACTCGGTAATCGATATTTGGCCATCTAGAAAAATTGGCAGCCGCACCGGAAACACCCGTTCAGGCAGCCCCGGCGCCGTTAGCCGAATCAGACGCACCAGTTGCAAAGCAGCTAGTGGCAGCCGGATTAAATCCACCAAAGCACTTACCTCTTCAAAATGAACCTGGTGGAGGCAATCGATCCGTAAAGCCATCCAGCCTTTGCTAACGCGGCACCCCAGCAGAGGCTCCAAGGCCAAAAGCTGTTCCGGCTCTTCGCGATAAAAAGACAAAACCGCTTTCAGCAAACGATCCGCAGACATCTCGAATTGCGTCTCAATGCTCTTAATCTGGCTAGATATCGGCATTTTGGCCAAGTGTTCTGCAAAGGTTTCAGTATTCGTTGCATGAACTAGCTGATTGGGCCACGGAACACTTGCAATTGATTTGGGCAGCTCCAGCACCTTGGTGGGCTGGCAAGCCCATGCAGGCTCTAGCCCTGAATTGCTTTACCTGCCTCCCCTCAGTAGCCCTGGCAGCCTGCCCCTAATTCCAAGCCTTGTGGTTCTTGAGGGGCTGCGCCCTCTGCTGGGTCAACAGGTGCTAGATGCAGGCGCACAAGGCCGTTGCCAGCGCAATTTCAAAACAAAGCTCTATCAAAATGCCGCTTGCCCCGTAGCCCAAAGGGCAGCTGCCTCCCTATTGCAAGGCATATGGCAACAATTGCCCCCAAATTGCATTCCTGAACGCCTTGTGCTCACTGCCCCTGTAGAGGGTTTCAGCAGTTATCGCAACTGGTTACAGCAATGGGGAGCCAGCTTGCCTGTGCCAGAATTGGCGTTGGTGGATGAATCCACCGCCGCGGCCTTAGGGGCGGGCTTACCGCCAGGCAGCTTGGTTTTAGTGCTTGATATGGGCGCTGGCACCACGGATTTATCCCTGGTGCGCCTCGAAGGCGGTGAGGGCAAGGCGATGCCCATGGCCCAATTGCTGCGCTTTGCAGGCAATCAGCTACCCCTCAGCAGCAATGCCGTGAAAACAGCTCGTGTAATTGGCAAAGCCGGAGCTCAGGTGGGGGGTCGCAGCATCGATCACTGGTGGGCAATTGCCCTTGGCGCACCCGAACCTGTTCCGGAACACTGGTTAGAAGCCGCAGAAAAATTAAAATGCGCCCTCAGCCATGCAGATAGCGCCCAAGTGCGGCTGGAATCGCGTTTGCTTCAAGGCAGCCGCCGCCAATTGGAACAAGTGCTCGAAACCCAGGGATTGCCGCTTTTACTGCAAGACCTACTTGGTGATATCAGCGCTGCCGCCCGCAGGGCTGGTGAAAATCTGGCAAATATCGATGGGGTTCTAGCGGTAGGAGGCAGCAGTGCCCTGCCATGGCTGCAAGCCTGGTTAAACGAAAATGTTCCTGGTTTGCGCTTGCCGGTGCTGCAGCCCAGTGCAGCGGTGGTTTTGGGTGCCTTAGCCATGACCCCCGCCCTACGGCTTATCGATGTATTGAGGCAAGGGGTAAGCCTGCGCTGCTGGGATAGACGTATGGACGCTCATTATTGGCATCCCTTATTTGTTGCAGGCCAGGGATGGCCCACCCCTCAACCCCTAGAAATTGTGCTGGCTTGCCAGGAGGGGCAAACAAAATTGGAATTGCAACTGGGCACACCCCAAAAAGAAAGTCGCGCCGAGGTGGTTTTTATTGACGGGATACCAAAACTGCAAGCACGATCAGTGGGTGAAGCAGCTGTAAAGCCGTGGCAAGCAAAAGCCCTGGAACTATCGCTTGTGCCCCCTGGCCGAGGGGGGGAAGATCGGTTCAGGCTGCGATTTCACATTGACAAGCAATGCCAAATTTGGCTTGGCGGCATCGATTTGCAGTTAAACCAACCCCTGAAAGAAGAGCTGCTCGGCCAGCTCGAATGAATAAGCGCCGTTCGCGATTGTCTTGGCTGTGGGTGGGCAGCACCCTTGGAGCTGTTTCCATCTTCCTGATCTGCTTAGGGCTTTGGCAGCAGCAATTGCCAAGGCGGTTGCAACGTTCTGCCCAAAGCGGTGATCTTGGCGCCTGCCTGCGGCTCGGACGCCAACTGGGGGCGCTTCAACCATTGCGGCCCAAAGAGGCCGCTCTGGTGGAAAGCTGCTTACAACGCCAGGCCCAACGCAGCTGGGATGGGGGTTTGTGGTGGGCAGCGTTAGATCAACAAAGACAACTAATTCGCCGCAGTGGCAACCCTGCAAAGGCAGATCGTCAATTGCAGCAATGGCGGCAACAACTGCGCAGCAAAGTAATTCAAAGATTCCTTAGGGGCGAAATGCCCCAAGCCCTGTCCCTAATCAGCAGCAGTGGCGAAAACCGCTTCCCCGAGGGGCAAGACCTACAAAATTCGCTTCAAGAGAATTGGGCCGCCAATCGATTCCACCTTGAGCAAGCCCAGCGGGTTGGCAAAAAAGGCCAGTGGTGGGAGGCAAACAATCAACTAAATCAGCTAAATCATCCCTGGTGGATAGGGCAAGCACATGCCATGCGCCAAACCGTAAGTACGCAAATCAAAGCGCTGCAGCGGCTGAAGCAACAACAAAATAGCCATGCCGCAATGCCGCAAGCTGGCGCCTCTGAAAGAGGGGCACCGGATTCAGCCGCTCTCGATGCAAGGATCCGCCAATTACAAGCCGCTGGCAAAACAGACTGGGCTGCTTTTCAAGCCGCCTGCCAAGAACTGGGGGGGGTGGTGCGAGAAGACGGTCCTGAAAGCAGCTGCCAAGGCCAAATGAGAAGATAAACAAAAGTGTGTAAACGGCGATGCAGCCAGGCAATCGGGTTCGGGTACAGCAATCGGTTGTTGTGTTTACCCATCCAGAAAATCGCGGCAAGGCCTTTGATATGAAGGGGCAGGAGGGGGAGATAAATTCAGTATTAAATGATTGGAAAGGCAAACCAATCAGCCCAACCTTGCCTGTTGTGGTTGCTTTTGGACGCTATAAAGCTCACTTTCGCAGCGATGAGCTGGAATTGATTAACTGAAACAAGTTTCAGTTCGTCCCTGGCTTAAGCAACAACACCCCCTCCTCCCCATCCACCTCCTGCAGCATTAGGTGGATGAACTCTTGACGGCTGGTGGGCACAACTCGGCCAACGAAATCTGGCTGGATGGGCAGCTCCCTGTGGCCTCGATCCACCATCGCTAGAAGCTTCACGCTGGCGGGCCTCCCCCAACCCTGTAGCGCCTCCAGCGCAGCCCTCACAGTGCGTCCGGTGAAAACCACATCATCTACAAGCACCACTGTGCGGTTATCAATACACACCGGCAAATCGGTTGGTTGAACCAATCGAGTTCCCAATCGACCGAGGTCGTCGCGATGAAAAGTTGGATCTAATACCCCTTGGGCAATGGGTTCACAAAGTATTCGTTGTAATTCAGCTGCCAACACTTGGGCAAGAGCCACTCCCCTGGTGGGAATCCCCAGCAGCACTAACTGCTTGGGATCGGCAACGCTCTCAATTACTTGTGAACAAAGCCGCAAAACGGTGCGATGCAATTCTTCAGAATCAAGGATCCAAACCCGTTCGCAATTTTGGGGAGGGAATTCAGATCGCCCCATAACAGTAATTAATGAAGCATCAAATATGTGCACAATCTTAGTTGGCGCTATTTCTTTGGTGCTTGAAACCTGACGCCGCCAGCTACATGCAAATAAAGGGCACATATTCGATGTAACTTGCCTGATATCTAAGCCCTGTATTGGGTGACAGCAGCAACACCTCCAAGCACCGATCAGGCACTGAAAGGGCGCAGTCTTAGTTCTGTGGCGCCTGTTGTGTTGGTAGTTCTTGATGGCTGGGGCGAAAATCCAAGCGAGCAAAACAACGCCATCCGCTTGGCGCAAACACCAATCATGGATGCCCTTTGGCATGCCTATCCGCATACCTTGATCCATGCCAGCGGGGCCCATGTGGGTTTACCCGAAGGGCAGATGGGTAATTCCGAAGTGGGTCACCTCACCATTGGCTCTGGTCGAGTAATCCGGCAAGAATTAGTAAGGATTAGCCAGGCGGTGAAGAAAGGCCAGTTCAAGCAAAATAAAGCTCTTAAAAATATGGCCGCCAAATTGCTTAATGAAGGCGGCACCCTTCATCTTGTGGGGCTGCTCTCAGATGGTGGAGTGCATAGCCACATAAACCATATTGGGGGTTTGCTGCAGTGGGCGGCAGCTAAAGGCTTGAAGCAGGTATTCATCCATGGCATCACCGACGGCAGAGATACCCCAACCAATAGCTCGATTGGGTTTGTAACCACCCTGCGTCAACAGATTGAAGCGGCAGGGGTAGGAGAACTCAGCAGCCTTTGCGGACGCTATTGGGCGATGGATCGTGATAACCGTTGGGATCGCATTGAGAAGGCTTATCGATTACTTACGGAACCTGGCAATTGCTGCAACGAAACGGCCGAAACCGTATTGGAAGAT